>CAZBYL010000023.1:0-34616 GCA_964496275.1 uncultured Synergistaceae bacterium
CTTAAAATCCTGCGAACGCAAGTTCGTGCGGGTTCAAATCCCGCTCTCGGCACCAGACACTAAATTATCGCGGGGTGGAGCAGTACGGCAGCTCGTCGGGCTCATAACCCGAAGGTCACAGGTTCAAATCCTGTCCCCGCAACCAATTTAAGGCGCTGTAGCTCAGTTGGCTAGAGCATTCGGTTCATACCCGACAGGTCACCGGTTCGAATCCAGTCAGCGCCACCATTAACCATTTTCCCGCC
Source organism: uncultured Synergistaceae bacterium (assembly GCA_964496275.1). Taxonomy (GTDB): domain Bacteria; phylum Synergistota; class Synergistia; order Synergistales; family Synergistaceae; genus CAZBYL01. The sequence goes on from CAZBYL010000023.1 coordinate 246, forward strand.
TTTCAGGCGGGATTTTTTTGTTATCTTAGCATAAGTCGTCGTTGATAAGTCATTTTGCATGATCGTTTGTGATGTTTGCCGACGGCAATAACATAGGCTGATTTACATGTGCGGTGTTTTTTGATGCCTGTTGATGAGGGAGTTTTTTGTTTATGAAAAATGTTAAAAATATTGATGCCGAACAACCCGTTAAAGAAACGCCGGGGCTTTCACAGGGGGCCTGCAGAAGGGTCTATTTTGTGCGGCACGGCGTAACAGAGTGGAATAAATTGTACAGGTATCAGGGAAAAACCGATATACCGTTGTCCGCAGAGGGTGAAGAGCAGGCGCTGCGAGTCGGTATGCGGCTTTCGAAGCTCTCACCCCGCCCGTCTAAAATATTTACAAGTCCATTGAAGAGAGCCGGTTTAACCGCTTCAATTATCTCCGAAAAATTAGGGGGCACTGAAATCAGTGTAATCCCCGAACTTACTGAGATCGATTTTGGACTTTGGGAAGGGCTTACGGTGGATGAGATAAGAGCTCTTTCTCCGTATGCTTCAGTCTTTGCAGATTGGTGCGTGTCACAAGTCAATGTTACCGCCCCCCACGGAGAGGATTGTAATGCCGTCTTTGACCGTGCCCTATCTGTCTCCGCTAAGATTAGTGCCGATAATAGCGAAAATTTGGTAGTAGTGGGTCATGGAGCTTTTTTCAGAACACTTTTTATCGCGATGCTCGGTGTTTGCAGAACAAACATATTTTGGAAAATGAGGATGGATAATTGTTCTATCACCGCACTTGACGCAGACAGGTGCGGCCGCTTCTCGGTTGCTTATCTGAACGACTGTCTCCATAATAAGCTCCCACTGTGCGAAATACCTAATATTCCTGTTATGTAGCTGTATATTGGTCGTTTGTGGTAAAATGTTCGGTATTGTGAGGCGCCGTTTTACGATACTTACTCAGAGAGGTACTGCTTTTGACTAATATTTCGGACAACACAAAAGCGCTTGAAGACAGCCGCAGTGAAGCAGAGCTTGCGTTGTGGCGAGCATGTGCGGAAGGCGATGAATCTGCGCGGGATGAGCTCATTCTCGCTTATCGCCCTATGGTTTATTGGTTTGCGAAAAAACTAAAGGTTCCTTATAGTACGTATCCCGATCTTATTCAAGAGGGTATGGTTGCTTTGATAAATGCGGTAGATGTTTTTGACGTCAAACGCAACAACAGGTTCTCGACGTATGCCTACTACAAGATTCGCGGCAGAATGATTAATTTTTTGCAGAGAGTAGAGGCAAAGGCTCCTATTCCTGTCGATGATGATGTTTTTGATGATGATAACCGAACGGCAATCTCTTGGTCCGATACCAGCAGTTCGGAATGGACTATAGATTTGCAGCAAGCTATGGAAAAACTTACGGATAGAGAGGCAAATATTATAAATGCCCTCATTGTGGAAGGAAAACCTGCTAAGGATGTCGCAAGTGAAATAAGCCTGGATGTCAGCCATGTTTATAGAATAAGACGTAAAGCTCTGTCAAAATTAAAAAAATGGCTTGGTTCAGGAGATCAGGAAGCCACATCTCTTTCATAAAATGGGATAATTGTGATGAGTTACTATTTTATCCGGAGGTATACCGCAAGAGATGAGAAGAAAAATTAAGAGACTTCAGCGTTGGCTTGACAGACTTTCTTCCGCATGTGAGAGTAGTTGTTGGGATTCTGCCCTTATTGAAGCTGACTGTCTTAGTGCGGAAATTCGTGATTTCAGAGAAGAACTTTGGACAATGCTTCAAGATTCGGCCTGTTCCGGTTCGTGTGTGTTTAACAGATCGCGTTTGGTAATGAGTTTCAGAAGTGTCTGCATAGCGTTGCTTATAGTTATGCTTTCCACCATCCCGATAGGGCTTGGATCTGATAAACCGGTTGCTCTTGTTTCTACGGCAAAAAACAGTCAGTCCGATGTGGAAACTCTTAATTGGGTTACTGGGGAGGAAATGGAACTTTTGCGGACCTTGCGTGTTGAGTTAAGCAGCAAGAACTCTCAGTCAGGATTTGCTTCTTCGGCTCCCGTTGCTAAGGTTGCAAAAAAAACTGTCGAAAAACCTATAATCGTCGATACTATATCGAAAAAAACAGAGCGCAATGTTCCATCTAATGCTACAATAGCCCCGGAATACCTGTTGTCGCTTATTCAAGTCGGTGAGAAAGCTCTCAGGACGGAAGCGCCGACCATAAAGGTCTTGAAGTAATTTATTTAAACATATTTGCAAGGAGTGGTGTGTGTGCCCTTTCGCTTAAAATCTGTCGTTATGATCTCGCTAATGTTGGGCTTGCTTGTTTTTTGCGCAATGCCGTCTTATGCTGCAGATACTGTGAGTTCGGACAGTGTTGCCGCCGTATCTTCCGACTCTGCCCCTGTTTCCGCTGATTCTCAGAAAACTATCGACAAACTTCCAGAACTTACGGGTTCTAAAATTATCTCGTTTGATGTCGTCGGAAATAAAGCTGTTGTTTCCGAACATATCATGAGTGTGATCTCTTCAAAAGTCGGTGAACCTGTTGATGAAGAAAAGTTACGTAAGGACGCGGAAGCTATTTTTGAGCTGGGTTTCTTTGTCGCAACGGACTATAAGGTTACGGATGTAGACGACGGTGTCAATGTCACTTTTAATGTGCAGGAAAATCCTGTCGTCGGTTCCATAACTTTCAAGGGCAACACAGTTTACTCCTCTGAGAAGCTTACGGAAATGCTGTTTACAAAGCCGGGTATGATTTTTAACCGAACATTTTTCCGCAACGACCTTCAGCGCATAAAAGAAAAGTATCAGCAGGACGGATACGTTATGGCCAATGTCGCTGATGTTCAGATTGACGGCGATGCTATTACCGTCGTTATTGTTGAGCCTAAAATAAGCCAGATCGTTATTCAAGGTAATAAAATTACAAAGAAACATGTCGTTCAGCGCTACCTCAAAATCAAAGAGGGCGAGATTTTTAACTCGAATAAGCTCAGACTGACTTTGAATAGGTTGCAGGGTGTCGGATTTTTTAGTGATGTCAATGTTAATTTTGAGCCCGGAGAGAACCCCGACGATGTCATTATCGTTATAACTGTCGAAGAAGGACGTACAGGGCGCTTGGGCTTTAACGTTTCATACGGAACTCAGAGCGGTTTTGGCGGAGGGCTCACGTATGAAAACTTTAATATCGGCGGCAAGGGTTTAAAACTTAATGTCGGTTTTGAACTCGGAGACAGACAGGAGTACTGGGTAAGCTTTGAGCAGCCTTATATGAGCGGCAAGGTAACAGCTTGGAAGATCGGTGCTTATAAGCGCGCTTGGGATGACCTCTATTACTACTACAACAGTAAGGAACTCGGCGAGTATGACAGGGACAAAATGGGCGCATACATTGGATTCGGACGCAAGTTCAGAGACGATTCTATGTATAACTGGTATGTTACCTTAGACTGGCACAAGGTTGAAAACAAACAGAGCGGAACTTGGAAAGATGTAAACGGTAAACCAATATCGGATACTTCTACTCCGAGCAATCGTGAGCTTCTGGACGACCTTGGAGACGGAACTTACTACTCCGGCCTTCTTTCTTTGCGCAGACTCAACATTGACGAGTACCTGCCGTATTCAAAGGGTGATGTTGAGACGCTGAATATTCAGTATGGTAAAGCCGATATTGAGTCAACAAATTATTCCTATTTCAAGTATTGGGGAGAGGCAAAAGTTTACTATCCGATGGATAAATTGTTTAAGGACTTCTTTGAAACCTCCTTCGGCACGAATCCGGACAGACCTATTATGTTTGCCGCCAGACTTATGATAGGCTCATCAACGGGGGACGTCCCATATGAAGAGATGTATACCATAGGCGGAGATACGACCCTGCGCGGGTACAAAGATGAGCGTTTCCGCGGCGAAGATATGCTGCTCGGCAACTTTGAACTCCGTATTCCTATGGAGAAAGCATTCAGTTTTGTAGTGTTTTACGATATAGGAAGGGCATGGAGAAAGGATACCAACGGCAGAGTATTCAATGAACCGGGGTGGGGCAGCGACATAGGAACATCTCCCGGATTTGGTGTTCGCATCAACACACCTCTCGGAAATATGAGACTTGACTATGCCAGCGGCGAAGAGGATAAATTCCACTTTGGATTCGGGGAACTTTTCTAGAAGCCACAAGAATGTATTTAAAGTTTGGGTTGCGGCATTTATCTTTGCCGTGACCCTTGTTATGTTTCCAAACTATGCGTTTGCTTACAGCGTCCACGTGACAGGATTGAAGGAATGGCAGAAAATACCGGCAGAACGCAGCTTAACCGCGGTTGTTCAGAAACTTGGGGATAACCATGAATCTTCATCCGTATCGAAGATAGTTTCGCTCGTTGCGGAGCAGCTTTTTGCGGGATATCAGGTTTCTAATGTTTCTGTTTCAAGCAGAGATGTTGCCGTCTCGTTAATGTCTACAAATGAACCTGCCCCGTGGAGAGCGGAGTATGAAGCTCCAGCTCTCAGAGAGCCTGCGGCCGGTTGGTTTGCTAAAGACGCTTTTACGACAATCGATTTAATTAAAGACATAATTTCGGGGGTTCCCGTTGAGTCTCTTTCTTGGTGTGACGGAGCACTGCGAAACGAGATTGTGTCAGCTTTGCGCCCGGTCTTGCCCGGATGGGTTCCTACATTTGTTGTTTATTCCGATGGAGAGAGCCGGGTACTGAAAGTTTCTTTTGCACCGGAACTGCCTCTGCTCCTTGCTGTTAACCCAACTTTTTCTTCGAATTCATTGCCCACTCTGCTTCACGGTGAGCTTAAAGAAGATATTATGGAAGAATTTTCCCCCTTTATGGGTTTGCCCGTCCTTTGGGCTAAAAAACATACAAAGGATATCAATCTGTGGGCTGAAACTGTTCTTGGAGGCAAGGGGATAGTTGAGAGGACAGCCTCTGATTCTAAGGTTGACTTTTCTGCTGCAGCCGTATCGCAAATGAATGTAAGCATAGAAAGCAGTTATTATTCGTTGGGTGCGTGGGCTGCCGTGTACGGGGGCACTTCAGAAAAATCGGCAGAGATAGGCGTCCACTTGGGGCGCCGCATGTCTGTCTTAGAAGACATCAACTTGGAAGCTTACGGGGAAGGCATTATTGAGCTTAGAGATTGGAGCACAGAGGGCAGACTTGGGCTTAGGTGTTCGCCTTGGGGAGATGTATGGATCGGCGGAGAATGGTCATCTAAGGATGACATGTGGTGGGGAAGGCTCAATATTGACCCTCGTCTGCACAAACCGTATGCCTGGATTCGTGTGCGCGAGGACGGAGAGATCAATACCGCATTGGGTTGGAAGGCTACACAGTACATATCATTTGAGCTGCATTATGATTCGCGAGACAACGATACTTGGAGCCTAAGAATGCTCGGTAATCTTTAAAAACTTCTAAAATTGTAAAGGGGTTTGGTATTTATGCTTCACCGTAAAATATCGTTATCGGAATTGGCCGAAATGGTCGCCGGCGAAATAAAGGGAAATCCTGAAAAGACAGTGACCTCTATTTCCGACTTATCTAAGCATATCGAAGATTCAATATCTCCTCTTTGGGAAAAGAAATTTATTGCGGAAGTTAAAAGCGGCATGACACTTCTGACAAAGCCCGGCTGGATGCCGGACGGGTGCGCCGGAATTGAAGTTCAGGATCCAAGAAGGGCGCTTGTCGCTCTTTTAAACTTTTTTGACGGACACGTTAAAGAAACTCCGGGAGTCCATTCCTCTTCTGTTATCTCACCGAACGCTTCTATCGGCGAAAATGTACACATAGGGCCGAACTGTGTTGTCTCCGACTATGCGGTTATTTCCGATAACTGTGTTTTGGCGGGCAATGTGTGGATAGGACGTGGGGTAACAATCGGCGATGCTACACGCATTGAGCCGGGAGCTGTTATACATGATACAGCGACTGTCGGCAAGCATTGTATCATTCACTCGAACGCAGTGATAGGATCTGACGGATTTGGTTTTATGCCGGATAAAAATGTGGGACTTTTGAGGATCCCTCAGATAGGTACGGTTACCATACAGGATCATGTTGAAATAGGCACATGTGTATGTGTGGACAGAGCTACTTTCGGCGAGACTCTTGTCTCTAACGGAACCAAACTTGATGCACTTGTAAAAGTCGGACACAACTGTACTATAGGTGAGTACTGTATAGTTGTGTCTCAGTCGGGTATTGCCGGCAGCAGCAATATCGGACGAGGTGTAGTTTTGGCGGCTCAAACCGGCGTTGCCAACCATGCCACAGTCGGAGACGGTGTAACACTGGCCGCAAGAGGCGGGATTGTGAGCGACATTCCCGCAGGAATGACTGTGTCCGGATTCCCTGCACAAGATCACAAAAAGGAGCTGCGCCAGATGCTGGCAGTAAAACAGCTTCCCGAACTTATTGCAGCAGTAAAAGAATTGAGAAAAAAGACATCAGTGTCGGAAGGTACTAATGAATAAGAGCAGAACTATAAAACATGAAATATGCGTGGAAGGCATAGGTCTCCATTCCGGCGACAAGAGCAAACTTACATTGATACCGTACGAGAACTGTGGTATAAACTTCAAAACGAAAAACGGAGTTTACTCCATATCTTCCGCTGTTGTGGAAGAAGACAGCCGTCTCACAGGTTTTCGTTTGCCTGACGGCACCGTTGTCAGAACAGCCGAACACCTTCTTGCTTCCTTAGTAGGAATGCAAGTAGATTCCGTGCTTATATGCCTTGAAGGCGAAGAGGTACCTATACTTGACGGTAGTGCTTACCAGTTTGCGCTTGCTATAAGTTCTGCCGGATACTGTGACTTACCGCAGGACTGTATCAGAAAATCATTGGATGCTCCCGTTTGTATCGAGGATGAAAACGGAGGTCGTTTTGTTGCGGCATCCCCCTCTGCAAAGACGAGAATAACATACGTAATAGACTATTCCGGTACTCCGATAGGAGTCCAGAAAGTAAGTTATGATATTAACGAGGATATATTTTTGAATACGATTTCTCGTGCCAGAACCTTCGGGCTGACATACGAGCTTGAATATCTCAAAAAGGCAAATCTTGCAAGGGGAGGCTCTCTCGATAATGCTTTGGTATTTGACGGAAGCTCACTGCTTAACGATGGCGGACTGAGATTCCCTTTGGAGTGTGTTACGCATAAAGTCGTTGATTTGTTAGGCGACCTTGCGCTTATGGGGTATCTTCCCATAGCCTCTTATACGGCAATTTGCGCGGGACATGGCGTGCACGGAAAATTAGTAGAAAAATTAAAGAGAGTCATATCACCTATCGTGTGAGAATTCTTTTAAGTAGAGTAGGAGGAAATATTATGCAGCTTGGTATAAAAGATATCATGGAGTGTCTGCCGCACCGCTATCCGTTTTTGCTTGTGGACAGGATTGAAGAGGTTATAAATGAAGACAATCTGAAACAGGTTACGGGCTACAAAAATGTTACATTTAACGAACCGTTTTTTCAGGGGCACTTTCCTGACGAACCTGTAATGCCGGGGGTCTTGATCCTTGAGGCAATGGGGCAGGTCGGAGCAATCGTAATGAAAATGCAGCCGGAGATGCAGGACGGCAAACGCAGACTGGTGTACCTTACAACAATTGAGAAAGCAAAATTTCGCAAACCTGTGAAACCGGGCGACCAGCTCAGGACAGTTGCGAAATTAATAAGAAGACGCGGTAATATGGGTAAATTCCAGTTTGTAGCCACCGTAGACGGCGATGTCGTCGCCGAGGCTATAATGGGATTCACTATTTCATCCGCTCTTACTTTTAATGCGGAGGCGAAGTGATGAGTATACAGGTGCATCCGTCTGCGATAGTTTCCAAAGATGCGGAAATCGGTGATGATGTACAAATAGGCCCATTCTGTATTGTGGACGGCAAAACAAAGATTGGTGCGCGGACTGAGCTGAAAGCCTACTCGCGTGTCTGTGACTACACAGAGGTTGGTACTGACTGCGTTTTTCATGAACATGCCGTCATTGGGGGTGCTCCCCAGGATTTGGGCTACAAGGGTGAGACTTCGTGGGCAAGAATAGGTAACAATGTTGTTTGCCGTGAGTTTGTGACCATCAACAGGGCAACAGGCGAGGGAGAAGAGACTCGTGTGGGGGACAACTGTTTTATTATGGAGAATGTTCACCTTGCGCACAATGTTGTTATAGGCAGAGACTGCACGATAGCAAATAAAGCAGGGCTTTCCGGGCACGTTCATGTCGGTGATTTTGCAGTCATCGGCGGTATGTCTGGTTTTCACCAGTTTGTACATATCGGTTCTTACTGCATGGTCGGAGGTCTTTCGAGACTTACTCAGGACGTTCCGCCGTTTTGTCTGGCAGCAGGAGCTCCGTGCCGCGTCTATGATATAAACAGAGTCGGGCTCAGAAGACGCGGTTTCTCACCAGAATCAAGACGCAATATTCGTGATATGTACAAAATAATTTATAATTCAGGTCTTACAATAAGAGAGGGTATCAAAGAAGTAGCAAGGATTTATGCGGAAGATGAAGCCGCAAAGATACTTCTTACATTTGCAGATGAATCCACCAGAGGCTTTACACCCAGAATGACTCAGGATTGGGCGCGCAAATCCGAGGAGAATTCAGTTGATTAAATTGCTTGCCCTTGATGTAGACGGCACACTTACAGACGGCGGCATATACATGGATGGGCAAGGGAATGAGCTTAAGCGTTTCGATGTGCAGGATGGCTATGGTATCGCAGCCTTGCTTCGCAGCGGCGTAAAAGTAGTCTTTATAAGCGGGCGTTACTCTGCGGCAACTGCCCAAAGAGCGGAAAACCTTGGAATAACCGAGTGTGTAAACGGTACTTCGGAAAAGCTCGCAGACCTTATCGCAATATCGGAAAAATACGGCATATCACAGAGTGAAACGGCATATCTAGGAGATGATATTCCCGATATCGACTGTATAAATTGGGCCGGTATAGGTATGGCAACTGCAAATGCCAGGGCCGAAGTAATTTCTGTCTCTGATTGGTGTTCAACCTGCCGAGGAGGGCACGGAGCTGTCAGGGAGTGTGCCGAGTACATTATTTTTATAAATGGGGAAGATAGTAAGTGAATAATATTATTCCGGCTGTACCGAATCTTTTAAAAATCAGAGCATTGGACAGGTTTATCTTAAAAGAGCTCAAAGGACCGTTCTTTTTCGGGATAATGTCTTTTACTATTATATTGGTGGCCGGAAGTCTTTTGTTTCAAATCGCCGATTTGGTTATACAACGCGGGGTGTCGTTAGGCATAGTAGTAAGGCTCTTTTTCTATTACCTTCCGCGCCTTATGGCATATACGATTCCGATGAGCTGTCTTCTCGCGGCTCTGCTTGGGTTTGGAAAATTATCCTCGAACTCCGAGCTTGTGGCGCTCAAGTCAGCCGGTCTTTCTTTCAGAAGAATAATCAGACCCGTTATAATTGCCACTTTTTTTGTCTCAATAGCGGCCTTTTTTGTGAATGAAACATTGGTTCCCATTAGTGAAAGAGCTGCTGCGAATGTTATGATGTATGAAGTTTTTAAGCAATCTCCGCCGGTGTTTAAAGAAAAAATATTTTTGAAGGAAGAAAACGGAGGAGAGCTAAAGAGAGTTATTTATATAAACAAGATGAAAATTGTTACCGGCGATATGGAGGAGATAGTTGTTGAGGAATTTGACAACGGGAGACTCAGCCGGATCGTATCCGCGAATTCGGGCCAATGGGTAAACGGCAGTTGGTGGATACATAAGGGCAATGTGTTTGAAATAAACAAAAACGGCGAAGTAAACCATCTTTTTAAGTTTGATAAACAGGCTTTGACTTTGAATATGAGCCCGACAGACGTTGCTAAGTCAACTCAAAAACCGGAGCAGATGACTATACCGGAACTTTTGGATTTTATAAAGATAAATGAGAAAAGCGGCATCAACGTGTCCAAGTTATGGATGCTCCTTCACTTGCGACTTTCCGTCCCTTGGGCGTGTATGGTGCTTGCACTGGTCGGAGCCGCTCTGGGGAGCAGACCGCAGCGTTCCAGTTCCGGAGTCGGACTCGGACTCAGCGTAATAATAGTTTTTGTGTATTATGTCATTCTCTCCTTTACACAATCTCTGGGTGACGCGGGTTACTTGCCGCCTATTGTGGCTGCGTGGATAGCGAATATTATTTTCCTTATTATAGGAGCGCTCCTTTGCAAAAATGCAAATAATCTTGGTTAAGCATCAAATTACAGCAACGAACGTGACTTTGTTCAAATAAAAATCCGCAGCGAATTTTGGAGTTCGCTGCGGATTTGCTTATTCTGAGCCGGATATTAGTGCCGGTTTAGACCAGGATTAAATTCCCGTTTCCTTCAATAAATCTTCCGATTACCTTTGATGATGTAAATCCGCCGTCGTGAAGTTCCTGAAGGAGTTGTTTTTCATTTTCCTGAGGTATCGCCAGCAGAAGACCGCCTGATGTCTGCGGATCAAAAATCAAATCCTCTGCGAAACGCCCCATCTTAGATCTGTTTATAACCCTGTCGCCGGAGTGTTCTTTGTTAGCGTAAGAGCCTGCCGGAATCAGACCCATGTTGGCCATATCATGTATACCGTCCAGAAGCGGCAGCTCCTTCGTATATATTTCCACAGATACTCCCCGTGACGATAAGTCCAAAGCATGTCCGGCAAGTCCGAATCCTGTAACGTCCGTAGCTGCCGTAACTTTCCCTCTTATAAAATCAGACAGTATGGGCGGAATGGCGTTGAGTTTCGCCATGCTGGCTGTCGCAGCCGCAGTATCCTCTTCAGAGAACAGGTTTGCTTTTATTGCTGTTACGGCAATGCCTGTGCCTATCGGTTTTGTTAATATAAGAGTGTCTCCGTTGTTGGCCGTTCCGACCTGCCACATCTTGTCCTTCTCTACTTCTCCGAATACTACAAGCCCGTACTTCGGTTCTTCGTCCTGCACACTGTGTCCGCCTGCAAGCATAGCTCCCGCTTCGCAGATTTTTTCGGCTCCGCCGTTAAGAATCTCTTTCAGGACGGATATCGGCTCGCATGAGGTGGGGAAGCAAACCACATTTAAAGCTATTATGGGACGTCCTCCCATAGCGTACACATCACTTAGCGAGTTGGCTGCGGCAATCTCGCCGAAGCGGGCGGGTTCATCGACAACAGGCGTAATAAAATCGACGGTAAGTATCCCGATACGGGACTTATCTATCTCCCACAGAGCCGCGTCCTCGCCGCCGTTCCAAGAGGCCAGAAGTTCCTGTTTGCGTATAACAGGGAGGTCCTTTAATATTCGGTCCAGCTCCGCCGGACCTATTTTGGCTGCTCAGCCGCTGGTTTTTGCGCGTTCTGTCAATCTCATGCGACATTCTCCGTTCTATCTGAGACGTAGGTGATGCACGTCTGCGGCAGCAAAGATGATATCTTTATCCGCAACTTTGACGATAAGCGCTCCTTGATTTGTGATATCAACTGCTTTTCCGCAGAATTCATCATTATCTTGTATTACCCGCACATCTTTACCTATGGTAGCACAGAACGCTCTATATTGAGCAAGTAATTTAGGCAGACCGTCTTTTTCTGACATCATTGTGAGCAATTGGGAGAAAGATTGTAATATGCGTGCCAGTATGAGCGGTCGGCTATGCTCTCTTCCTGATTCAATAAACATGGATGTAGCCTTTTGGGATATCTCGTTTGACATATCCTCTGCTCTCATGTTTACGTTTAAGCCTATTCCGGTTATGGCGTAGTATATTCTGTCGGGTTCGCCTGCCGCTTCGCTGAGTATGCCGCATATTTTCTTATCATGTACAAGTATGTCATTGGGCCACTTGAGTTCTGCTTCTATGTTGTATTCGTTTTTCAGAACATTTCTTACTGCGATGCCTGCCGCCAGATTTAGAAGCTGAACATCTCCCGGTCGTAAAAGCGGACGGAGCAGCATTGAAAAAAGTAAATTTTTCCCGCAGGAATTCTCCCAGTTTCTCCCTCTTCTGCCCCTTCCTGCAAGCTGGACATCGGCCGCAGCTATTATCCCTTGAGGAGCGTTTTGCTGTGCCAATTTTTTTATGATACTTTGAGTCGAATCAACTTCCCTAAAGTAGAGAGCAGTATGAAACAGTGAATTTTCAAGTAAGTAATAGTTGAGCAGAGTCTGACTCATTTGTTCCGTATCGCAGATATCTGAGAGCATATAGCCCTTTTGCGGGACAGATATTATCTGTATCCCTTCGTCCTTCAGTGATTTTATAAGTTTGGATATCGCCTGTCTCGACGAGTGAAGTTCTTCTATTATTTGTGTGCTGGGCACAACCTTGCCCTTATGCGACAGCAGAAATTCCAGAAGTTTCAGACGGCTGTTGGACTCATCTTGAAATATCTTATTCATTGGTTGTCTCCTACTTTCAAAACGAAAATTTGGGCTTTCCGTAAAAAACGATTCGATTTTACACTCTGTGAGGTTATAATGAAAGGCATGATGTAACGATTGGGAGGGGTTTATGTAATGGTTGTACTGCCTATAACAACTGTCATTGCCAACTTGCGCTCATCTTTTGATGAGCTGCGTGAGAGTCTTTGACCTGCCTTCAATAAAGGCAAGAATAGAAGAGCTTCGCAAAATATCAGAGCAGCCAGGGTTTTGGAATACGCAGAACGCGCAGGATGTGTCTAAGGAAATGTCTCGTCTTCAGGGACGCGTGGATATGCTTTCTGACGCGCAGAAAGAACTGGATGATTTGGCTGCTATATCAGAGCTTTTGAGCGAGGAAGACGACGAGGAACTTTCCAAAGAATTTTATATAAGGGCAGAATCCCTTAGAAAAAAGACTGAAGAAAACAGTGTGCTGATATTGCTTGACGGTGAATACGATTCAAGCAACGCCATATTGACCATACACGCTGGTGCAGGCGGACTTGATTCGCAGGATTGGGCCGAGATACTGTACAGAATGTATGTGCGTTGGGCAGAAGATCACGGTTATACAGTCAAACTGATAGATGAGCTGCCCGACCAGGAAGCGGGAATCAAAAGCGTTACCGTATCAATAAACGGTGACTACGCCTATGGATATCTCAAGGGCGAGCAGGGTGTTCACAGGCTTGTCAGAATATCTCCGTTTGACTCAGCAAAACGCAGACACACGAGTTTTGCCTCTGTGGAAGTGATGCCAGTGTTGCCTGACAGCGTGGAGATAGAGATAAGGCCCGAGGATCTAAAGATGGATACATTCAGATCCAGCGGAGCGGGAGGACAGTATGTCAACATGACTGATTCCGCAGTTAGGATTACGCACATTCCGAGCGGGATAATTGTAAGTTGTCAGACAGAACGCTCTCAGCATATGAACAGAGCCACCGCGATGCAGGTCTTACGCTCAAAACTTTTTGAAAAGATACAGAGCGAGCGTCAGGATCAGCTTGAAAATATCCAGGGCGAAAAGAGAACAGTGGCATGGGGCAGTCAGATCAGATCATATACACTGCAGCCCTTTCAGCTTATAAAAGACCATCGCTCGGGGTGTGAAATAGGAAACGTGCAGTCTGTTCTTGACGGTGATATTGATGACCTGATAATGAGCTTCCTTCGTTATCAGAAAACAGGCAAAAGTGCATCTGACGGGAGTGACTAGACATAATGAATAAAAAACTTTTAAGTGTGCTGTTTATAATGCTAATGCTTCTGCTTTTTGCGGCTTCGTCTGACGCGGCCCAAAATATTGACCCGTTTGTACCTAATGTGCCGATAATGCGTCTTAAGGATGTTAAGCCCGGCATGGTCGGGGAAGCTCACACAGTTGTAACCGGAACAGAAATAACAAAATTTAAGGTCAAGATAGTGGGAGTTATCCCCAGAAAAAGCAACCCTAAAAATTTAATACTTTTTAAGATCGAAGATAAGAATATAAATGACAACGGCGGAGTTGCGGCAGGTATGAGCGGTTCTCCCATCTATGTGTCCGGAAAGCTTATAGGAGCTATCGGATACAGTTGGTCCTTTTCCGAAAGAAGCCTCGGGCTGGCCACACCGATAGAAGACATGATATCGGCACTGAACTGGCCGGATAAGATCCCGTCATTTTCCGTTTCCAAGAAAATCAATCCGAAACCGATGAGACTGGATAAACTGACTAAAGCACTTTCCTCGGATGTCACATCAAAGGACGCTGTTTCCGATGATGTGGATTCTGCCGATATTTCGTCGCAGGGTACGGAAGATGATTTTGAAGTTCAGCCTCTGTCCGATGACAAGTCTTCACCCGCAAGCGGTGATGTGATTTCCAAAGACGAGAACATTGTGAGTGGTGATAAGGGTGCATCTTCGGGAACCGGCGGCGGACAAAAGAGAGATTCCGTAATTACGATATCGGAACAGAACGATAAAAATCTCAAAAAGGAAATTGAAGCTCTGTTTGATGCGGAGCTTAAGCCTTTGGCAATGCCTCTGCTTGTTGATGGTATGAGTTCAAGAGCTACGGCAATGCTTCAGAAGAAACTCGGAGTTCCCATAATCCCGCTCGGTTCTTCGCTTGCATCATCGGGCGCGGCAGATCTTAAAACCAAGCTGACTCCGGGAGCCGCAATGGGTGTTGCTCTCTCTTGGGGAGATGTACAGACAGGTGGTATCGGGACACTGAGCGCTGTTGACGCAAACGGACGCTTCCTTGCTTTCGCTCACCCTATGATGAATCAGGGAGCTGTCGCATTTCCGCTCACCGAAGCCTCCGTTGTCAAGATAATTCCCAGCATGGAACACTCATTTAAGCTTGGATACATGGGAAAAATTATCGGGCTTGTCACTCAGGATAGGGCGGAGGCAATCGGCGGCAGGTTTGGCAAACTTGCTCCTGCCTCAAGCTACACTCTGCGTTTTCATGATGTCGATACGGACAGAAAGGCAGTCAAGCGCTTCCAGACAGTTGCGGACGCCTTCACAGGCCCAGCAATCGCTTCCGCCGGTATGGTCGGAATAATAGACGACCAGTGGGGGCGCGGCGGAGAAGGCACAGCTATAATAAATTATAAGTTTGCCGGCGGCAATCTCAATAGGGGCTGGGAACGCAGAAACATATTCTTCTCATCAACAGACCTCATCAGTACTCTCATGACAGAGTTTGACGACTTGTCTAAGATTTTCTCTCTCAACCAGTTCCAGGAAATACACCCGTACGGTGTTGATGTCAGCGTTGAGATAACTCGCGACCCCAGAGTGGTTTTCATAGAAAAGGTTGAGATAGCCGATAAAAAAGATTTTTATACGCCGGGGGACGAGGTTAAGGTTGATATAACCATGAGGCCGTGGCGCAAACAGTCGAGAATTAAGAGAATGACCCTTGTTGTGCCCAAGAAGGCTGTTGGGTTTTGTGAAATTGTCGTAAGGGGCGGAGGAATAGACGAACCTAATCCGGAATCTATCGTCACAGGCCTTAGAGCTATCACAAACCTTAACGATCTAATGAAAGAGCTGTCCGCAAAGGAATCGAACAACCAGATAGTCCTCGAGATCAACGGACCCGAAAACATGTCATCTTTAAAGAATAAAAAAATGTCACAGCTATCTCCCGAGGATTTTCTTGATGACAGGCTGCAAAGCGAAATACGCAATGAAAGTCTGAAGGAAGGCTCCCTAAAGATAATAGATACTAATTATTACGTTGACGGAATCTTGAGAAAATATATTAAGGTGAAGGGCGGAGCCGGAGACGAAGATATTGTCCCTGCGCTCACTCAGCCGGAAGGTTTGGACAGCAGTGAAGACGCCGATAGCGGCGGAGATGAGGGAAGTTCCCTCCCTGCACTGACACTCATCGAACGCTGACTTGTAAGTGCGCAGAGCCGCAATAGGCTTTGCGCACTTTTTTTATCGGTTCGTTACAATAAGAATAAGTGACATCGAATATGCAAAAGCCAGCGTGAGAAACACCGCAGCCGACAGCATGTCCTTGGCTATTCTCACGTCCTCTCTGTATGTGGGGCCGAGAAGAAGGTCTATTATAATTTCGGCAGATGTGTTTATCAGCTCCACTATTAGGGGTAACAAGCACAGCAGAAACACCTTTACGGACGTTACTCTGTCCGCGCAAAAAAAGAGAGACACTGCAGTCATTATCACTAACATGACAGACTCATTTCTGACAGCCTTCTCCGAGATAAACGCACTTTTAAGACCGTTTACGGAATACTTTGTTTTACTTAATAAATTTGTGTTCTTCCACTGCGGCATATTTATCACCCAAACTTTTGAGGTTTTGCTTCTGCCTTCCACGGCATTATATATCAGACGGAGCTATATTTGTCTGTTTTTTTTCAGTATGCAAAAAAATAGACCTTAATTTACTTGCTCATCAAAGAGTTGCCATTTATAATATAGAAATTGTGCATTGTGAACTAAAGTCCTGCATTGGGGTTTTCAAAGTATATAGGAGGTTACATATATGGCTAATGACTACAAGGATACACTATTTCTCCCGCAGACATCTTTTCCGATGCGGGCAAACCTCGCTCAGAGAGAGCCTGACTTTCTGAAGTTCTGGAGCGATATGGATCTTTATGGGGAACTCAAAAAAAAGAACAAGGATAAACCGTCCTTCATACTCCACGACGGGCCTCCATATGCTAATGCCAGCATACACATCGGAACCGCAACGAATAAAATCCTAAAAGATTTTGTCGTAAAGTACAAGTGGCAGCGCGGATATTTTGCACCGTTTGTTCCCGGATATGACACACACGGATTGCCCATAGAGCTTAAGGTTCTTAAGGAGCAGGGAATAGACAGAGATAAGATTACTCCCGTTGAACTGCGCGAGAAATGCGCCGCTTATGCAAAAAGCTTTGCCGACATTCAGACGGGCCAGTTTAAGCGTCTCGGAGTCATCGGTGACTGGGAGCATCCGTACATGACATTGGTTCCCGCATATGAAGCAACGCAGATTGACGGCTTCGCCGAAATGGTTGACAAGGGCTACGTCTACAAAGGACGCAAGTCCATATACTGGTGCACAGATTGTCAGACGGCGCTTGCTGCGGCAGAGATAGAGTATTCGGATGAAACCTCACCGTCAATATTCGTCGCATATCAGTACGACGATGCGATAAGACTCTTCCCCGAGCTTAAGGGAAAAGACGTCAACGTAATAATCTGGACTACAACCCCGTGGACGCTTCCCGCATCTATGGCAATCTCACTCCACCCCCGTTATGATTACGGTTTTTATGAAGTGGGAGACAAAGTTTACTTGATAGCACAGGGGCTCAAAGACGAAGTATCTAAAGCGACGGGGCTCTCCTTCGGAGAACCTATTGTGTCGTGCAAGGGGGTTCAGCTTGAGAACAGCATTGCAATGCACCCCTTCTATGACAGAGAAACGCCTCTCGTCCTTGCCGATTATGTTACGCTCGATTCCGGTACAGGCTGCGTTCATACTGCCCCGGGACATGGCACCGACGACTATGAAACAGGCGTACGTTACGGCATAGATATATACAACCCTGTTGACGAGACCGGTCACTACTATCAGGATACCCCACTCTTTGCGGGACTCTCTTTGGCGGAAGGCGAGAAAAAAGTATTCGAACTGCTCACGGAATCCAAAAGACTTCTCGGGGTGGAGAAAATCACTCACTCATACCCGCACTGCTGGCGCTGCAAGAAGCCTGTCATATTCCGTGCGACTGAGCAGTGGTTTGTATCTGTAGCAGATTTTAGGGAAGAATCCCTAAAGTGCATAGACGAAGTTCAGTGGGTACCGGATTGGGGTAAAGACCGTATCAGCAACATGGTGAAGGATCGTTCGGACTGGTGTATCAGCCGTCAGAGAACGTGGGGAGTTCCCATTCCCGCATTTTACTGCAAAGACTGCGGCGAGGTCATTCTCACGGGCGACCGTGTACGCCGTGTAGCGGATAAAATCCGTCAGAACGGCAGCAACTGCTGGTGGACCATGGAGCCTGAAGAGCTCGTGGGCGATCTTGCTGTGTGCCCGAAGTGCGGAAGCCATAACCTCCGCAAAGATGAGGACATCATGGACGTGTGGTTTGACTCCGGTACGAGCCACACCGCAGTCTTGAACAACTGGGAAGACCTTAGATGGCCGGCAGACCTCTACCTTGAGGGCAGCGACCAGCACAGAGGTTGGTTCCAGACATCGCTGCTTAACAGCGTGGCCACAAAGGGAACTGCGCCTTACAAAACAGTTCTTACGCACGGATTCATAATGGCCGGCGACGGACGCAAAATGTCAAAATCTCTCGGTAATGTTATGACCCCGGAGAAAATCAGCGATAAAAACGGTGCGGATATATTGCGTCTGTGGGTTGCATCGTCGGATTACAGAGGGGATGTCAGAATTTCACAGGAAATATTTGACAACCTCATCGAGTCATACAGAAGAATAAGAAATACAGCCAGATTCCTGCTGGCAAACCTTAAGGGATTTGACCCGGCAAAGGACATCATTGCTCACAGCGAACTTTCACAGATAGACCAATATATAATGCTGAAGCTGGAAAAGCTG
Organism: uncultured Synergistaceae bacterium; assembly: GCA_964496275.1. GTDB lineage: Bacteria > Synergistota > Synergistia > Synergistales > Synergistaceae > CAZBYL01. Next base: position 18,793 of record CAZBYL010000023.1, read on the forward strand.
CGCAGCAGAGTGACCGCAGGGCTTGACGAGTATGAGTTCCATCAGCCGATGACGCTGATTCACCAGTTCTGCGACAATGAACTGAGTTCGTTCTACATTGACGTCAGTAAGGATACTCTGTATGCCGAGTCTGAACACTCTCGCAGCCGCAGGTCCATTCGCACAGTTATGTGGACGGTCTTGAAGACTATGACTCAGATGATGTCTCCTGTTCTTTCGTTTACATCTGAAGAAATTTGGCAGCAGATGAGAGAGATGGATCCAAGCCTCCCGAAGAGTGTGTTGCTGACAGATTGGCCTGAATCTCTGAGCGAAGGAATCGACCCCTCCGTTGAGTCTTTGTGGGATACCGCGATGAACGCAAGACAGGCCGCACTGAGAGGACTTGAATCAGCTCGCGGAAAGGGTATCATCGGACATCCGCTTGATGCTCATGTCCAGCTTGTTCTCGGAGATGCTTACTCTGTTCTTGCCGATAAAATCTCGGACAGCACATGGGAGACGGTTCTCATCGTATCATCCTGCAACGTTGTTTCGGAAATAAAGGATGCCGAAGTTGTTTACAATGATGAAACGACCGGTATCACAGTGGGTGTTACAAAATCCAAAGATGAGAAGTGCCCGCGCTGCTGGAAAAAACGTCATGAAGTTGCAGAAAACGGTATCTGCAACCGCTGCAGAGATGTCCTTGGCAAATAACACGGGAAAAGAAATTACGACAGCGGGGGAGAGGGAGACCTCTTCCCTGTTTTTCTGTGCCGACGAGACTTCCGACAAAATGGTCGATACGTTGCAGAGTTTTGTTATGCCTGAGGAGATGGACGGACATAGGCTCGATTTTGCTGTTTCCAGACTTATGGGGATCAGCCGAGTTTTTGCTCAGAAACTCATAAAGGAGGGCAACGTTCAATTTGTTCAGACCCGCAGAGTGAAGCCTTCGATGAAGGTTTGTACATCGGATGCTATAACAGTGAATGTCCCTCCGCTGGAAACTCTTGACCTTGAACCCAAAGATGTGCCTTTTGAAGTTGTGTATTCGGATGTCGATGTGATAGTAATCAATAAACCGGCCGGCCTTGTCGTACACCCCGCACCCGGACATTGGGACTATACGCTGGTCCACGGATTGCTATACAGATTCCCCGATTTGGGCAGTCTTAACGGAGTAAAACGTCCGGGAATTGTACATAGGTTGGATGCAACAACTTCGGGTCTCATGGTTGTTGCCCGCAATGGGCTTGCGCAGGAAGGTCTGTTTCGTGATTTTAAGGCAAGAAGAGTTGATAAGGAATATCTTGCTCTATGCTACGGCACTCCGCCATCATCGGTAGGTGAGATACATTACCCGATCGGAAGAGACCCGTATAACAGGCTCAGAATGTCCGTCCAAGAGGACGGGCGGGAGTCTTGGACGGATTTTAATGTTCTTTGGAGCAGCGGTGAATATTCGTTGGTAAAATGCAGACTGCATTCGGGACGCACTCACCAGATCAGAGTTCACATGCAGGCCATCAAGTGCCCGCTTGTGGGAGATAGACTGTACGCCCCGTCAAGGAAATCTCCTTTTGGAGAGGAAAGGGTATTTCTGCACTCATGGAGACTCGGATTCAAACACCCGCGCACAGGTGAATTTCTCTCGTTTACTAAAATTTTACCCGACGAGCTCAGCTCTTTTCTGTCAGGAATTTCTCCCAAAAGGAACTTTTGCCGATAATAGACTTGAATTCTTTGTATGTTACACTTGCAATACTGCCCTTGATAGGACTTACGTATCTTTTTTCAGTATAATCCACCCTTATATTCTCGTCCTCGCCGGATTTGCTGTAATACGCCGCAAGCGAAGAACAGAAATCTATCATCTCTGATCGAACGGTGTCGTCGGGGGTGTTCTTGAATCTTAATACAACATGCGCTCCCGGGATCCCCTGTGCGTGGAACCACACATCGTTCGGCGCGGCATACTTAAATGTGACATATCTGTTGCCCTTAGCCGATAATCCCGCAAATACGATAGAGTGTTCAAATTCAAAGCGTTTATGCGGCGGAAGCTTGGTCTCATTTTTCTGCCTTGTTCTTCTCTGCGGAGTACGTTTGGCAAGCCCGAGTTCGTCCTCAATCATTGTTATTGACTCGTTATCGTCACTGCGCATTGCCAGCATAAGCTCTTCCTGCAAACATTCCTTTTCGGTTTTGACACTTTCAAGCAAAACTTTTGCGCGCTCCTGAGCGGAGACTATTTTTTTATACTTGGCGAAAAAGGCTGCGGCATTCTGCGACGGCGTTATGGAAGGGTTTAGTTTGACCTCGACACTCTCTTCCGTTCCGTCCGAAGAATAAAAAGAGAGATTCGCCGATGATGCGCCCTTTTTTATATTCCAAAGATTTGCCATTATGGCCTCTCCGTATATTTTGTACAGATTGGGCTGTTCTTTGTATAAAAGGTGTTCAATGTCAAGGCTCTGCTTTTCTCGTCTGCTGATTTCCTTGTCGTAATACTCCGCGATTTTCTTTTTTCTGGATGCCGTTGAAACGTTAAGCAACGGTTCCAGAGCTATTTTGACTGACATGTCCTGAAGAGACGGGAAAAAAAGCGTATCGACGCTTAAGTGTGTCGGCAGAACTGTAAAGTAATTCCCAATTTTTATCGGTCTCATTTTCGCGATAGTGTTGTTTCCGTAGAATTTACTTAGAATATACATCTTTTCGTCAGGTGATTTGTCCGATATAAAATTCATAAATTTTTTACCGAATCCCGCGATATTTGCGGCTGTCACGGCAGAAGGTGATTCCAGCCAGCTTTCAAGTGATATCCCGGGGAATTCAGGAGGAAGCACGTAGGCCTGCCCGGGCAGGACTGAACGGAATGGATTATCTGCAGGGTGGATGTGTTTTGCCGTTTCAATAATATTCATATCCTCATCTGTTATGAGAATATTTGCATAACGTTCTACCAATTCAATGATAATTTTTCTGGTATTGGTAAATCCCGCACCCACGGTTTTTTTGAAATTTAAAGCAATAATTCTGTCCCTGCGGATGTGCTCCGCGTTTATAAATTCAGTTCCTGCGATGTAGCTTTTTGCCGCTCCGGTAATTGTAGGAACCTGTTTTGCCGCAGATAACAGCGCTCTCCTGTTTTCTTCCGTTATAAAGGCCAGCCCGCAACTTTGAGACCCCCATGACAACATAAGAAAATTATTACCCGAAAAGCTCAGAACCAGCCAACTATCTCCGCCGTCTACTTTCTGCACCTTACGAAGTCCGCGTTCGTTGATCATCTTACTCCACGCCCAAACCAGTTCCGCTCCGTATGCCATGATAAGATACACCTACTTTTCCGTATTATGACGCTAATTATACAGCCAATACAGTGTAAGTTATTTGGGACAATAAGTGATTTTACACGCTGTACATAAACATTTTTTAGGGTTAGAATCAATGCTGTTGTGAATACACAGCACAAATTATATGGAGGTGTTTGAAATGAGCAAAGAACGGTACCTTATTTCGTCTGAATCGGTGACGGAGGGACATCCTGACAAACTCGCAGATCAAATATCCGACGCGGTTCTGGACGCGATACTTGAAGCGGATCCGGTTGGACGTGTTGCCTGCGAGACTCTTGTCAGCACGGGACTTGTTGTTGTGGCGGGAGAAATCAGCACAAGCTGCTACGTGGATATCCCCAAAATAGCGAGGGACACAATCAAGGAAGTTGGCTATACGAGAGCCAAGTATGGTTTTGACGGAGATACCTGTGCCGTACTTACGGCAATCGACGAACAGTCAAACGATATCAAGATCGGTGTTGACAAAGCGAAAGAATCAAGAGAGCTTTCAAATGACGAGATTGATCAGATAGGTGCGGGCGACCAGGGGCTTATGGTGGGTTATGCTTGTGACGAGACAGAAGAGCTTATGCCTATGCCGATATCGCTCGCTCACAAACTTACACGCAAGCTTTCAGAGGTGCGCAAAAATAAAACGGTTCCGTATCTCAGACCGGACGGGAAAAGCCAGGTTACGGTAGAGTATGTTGACGGACGCCCTGTCAGAGTTGACACTGTTGTAATAAGCACCCAGCACCACCCACTTACATCGCAGGAACAGATTGAAGCGGATATCATAAAATATGTTATAGAGCCCGTTATTCCGGCTGAACTTATAAAGGATAAGCCCCGTATTCTTGTCAACCCGACAGGACGCTTTGTCATAGGCGGCCCCCAGGCTGACAGCGGCCTCACAGGGCGTAAGATAATAGTCGACACATACGGCGGAGCTGTCCCCCACGGCGGCGGAGCTTTCTCCGGCAAAGATCCTACGAAAGTAGACAGATCCGGTGCATATATGGCGCGTTACGCAGCGAAAAACGTTGTTGCAGCAGGGCTGGCGTCAGCATGCCAGATACAGGTCGCATATGCTATCGGTGTCGCAAAGCCGGTCTCAATCATGGTTGAGACATTTGGCACAGGTAAAATTTCGGATGAGAACATTACTGCTCTCTTAAGAGAATTTTTTGATTTCAGACCCGCAGCAATTATAAGAGATCTTGAACTGAGAAAACCGCAGTATAAACGCATTGCGGCATACGGACACATGGGGCGCATAGATGTCTCTCCCATGCCAGCATGGGAGCGTACCGATAAAGCAGAAATTCTAAAAACGGCTGCCGCGAAGTATCTTTAATTACAGAATAATCAGGGTCTTCCACGAGCAGACCCTGATTTTTTTATTGCCGCATGAATATGTTGATTAAAAAAAGTATAATGTTTGCATCTCACATGCTATGGCCTATTGCTTGCCCCGTGTGCGGAAGAATAGGTGTGTCGCACTGTCATGCTTGCATAGAGGGCGTGTTTGACCCTTTGCCCGTGTTTTGCCTTGAATGCGGCGGGGTATATGATTCAAAATGTTGCTATTCTTCCTCACCGGCGTACGCTGTTGCCCCGCATGAGGGGGTAGCGAGAACATTTCTCCTAAATTTAAAATATCGCAATGTACGTGATCTCGGCGTCCCGATGGGGCGCATGATGGCTGGATGCCGAACCGATATAAAGGCTGATGCAATACTGCCAATACCATTGCACAGAGATAGTGCAAGAGAGTATAACCAGACCGACTTGCTTGCTCTTGGACTGAGTGATGTGTTAGATATTAAAACATTGCCCGAAGCGTTAAACTGGAATTTTGATGTGGGCAGGCAGACATCCCGACACGGGCGAGAACGCAAATCTTTGCCTGCGGATTCGTTTTTTGCCTCTTGTGATTTAAACGGGGTGAGAGTAATAATAGTAGATGATGTTTATACCACAGGCGGAACGGCGCGGGCTGCAAAGGCTGCCGTAGAAAGAGCAGGAGGCACTGTGGAGGCTGCTTTTTTCTGGTCAAGAAGAATTACATTAAACGAAAGCACTATTTCGTGGAATGGCATAGAAGAATAGATTGCACATTTTACGATAATCAACTTACATTTATAAGTATTGAAGGTGGACGCACAATGCTCAAAACAATCGCAGTTCTGACCAGCGGCGGAGACTCTCCCGGAATGAATGCCGCTATTCGTGCCGTAACGCGAACGGCGTTATATCACGGCATCCAGGTTATTGGTATCAGACGTGGCTACGAAGGCCTTCTCGATGGGGATTTTGTCCCTATGACAAGAAGCTCCGTAGGTGGAATATTACTGCGAGGCGGCACCATCCTGCGCACTGCCCGCTGTCCGGAGTTTATGCGCCCGGAAGGTGTCAACGCAGGCGTTACAAAACTTAGAGAGAACGATATAGACGCACTTGTCGTTATCGGTGGAGACGGTTCCTTCAGAGGGGCTCAGCAGCTTCATGAAAGAGGTTTTTTGGTGGCCGGAATTCCGGGAACCATTGACAACGACATGGCCGGTACTGATTGCACCGTAGGCTTTGACACGGCGTGCAATACGGCGCTCGAATGTATAAGTAAACTGAGAGATACTGCTTCCAGTCACGACAGAATGTTTATTGTTGAGGTAATGGGAAGAAACGCGGGATTTCTTGCTTTGGAGACGGGGGTGGCTTGCGGAGCCGAATTTGTCCTTGTTCCTGAAATACCGGTAGACTTAAATGTTATATGCAAGAAGATTCACGAAGCTAAGGAAAGAGGTAAAACGCACTCCTTTATTATTCTGGCCGAGGGAGTTATGTCAGCGTCAGAACTTGCTTCTAAGCTGCGTCAAATATCTGACTATGATCCGAGGATAGTTGTTCTCGGGCACTTGCAGAGGGGCGGAGCTCCTTCGTGTTTTGACACTGTTCTTGCCTCCAAACTCGGACTTGCAGCCATTGAGACTCTCATAAGGGGGGATCGGGGAATGATGGTAGGACGAATATCCGGAGAAATCGTATCGTCTCCTCTTCCGACTGCGTGGGAGAATCGCCGCCCGCTTGATAAAGACATGCTCGAACTTATGGAAACGCTGAGCATATAGCGGTGCGCTTATAATGAATATAAAAAGTAAGCTTCCTGACGGGTTTGCAAAAGAACTTACCAAATTAGTAGCATCGAACAGAGGACGTCGCGGAGTATCAAAGCTCTGCCTTGGTGAACATTGGAGCCGTGCCGCCGACATTCTTGCCCCTTTAAATCGTGTGGCGGTTGTTTCCGGTTTTTTTGTGCCCTCTGCCGGAGCTCCTGAAACGGACGGCCCGGGCGGAGCCATTGTGCTGGCGAGGGCTTATCTTGAACAGGGATGCACATCCGAGGTTTGGACCGACGAACTTTGCGTAAAAGAATTCAAAAAATGTGCCGAATCCGTAGGCTACCCTTGCGAGCTTGTCAAGGTTCCGGACGTTAGGACAGCACTTGCCGAATACGGCCCGTCAGGGATAATTTTTACGGAAAGACTTGGCAGAGCCAAAGACGGCAAGTACTATAACATAAGGAAAAAGGACATATCCGAATGGACATTGCATCTTGACCTCCTTGCCGATGAAGCCTCTGCAAAGGGAATAGCTACTGTTGGTATCGGAGACGGAGGAAACGAGGTCGGTATGGGAAATTTTTATTCCCAACTGAAGGAACTTCTTACAGACTATGAAGAGTGTCTTTCAATAGTTAAAGTTGATGCCGCGCTTCCCGTAGATGTCAGTAACTGGGGTGCTTACGCTTTGGCAGCTTCTCTTTCCTGCCTTTGGGGAGAGTGGCGCGGCCACTCGGGTGAAGAAGAGAAAAAAATGCTTGACGCCCTTAAGTCATGCGGCGTAGTCGACGGAATAAGCTGCCAAGCCGAAACGTCTGTTGACGGTTTTTGTTTGGATGCACAAATCGAAGTTGTCTCTGCGCTCCATAAGATTTGGAGAAATTTTACGTAGCTCCCGTCTGTATTTTACAAGCTTCTCATGGTAAAATGACCGATTAGTGATAGGTGGTTCTTTCATAATGGAAATGCAGAACAAAAAATCAAGAAAAAAACCGTTCATTCTACTGGGGTTCAGTGTTATAGCATTGCTTTTTCTGATTGCATGGAGTTTGAAACCGGCACTTTTCGGAGACCAATTAAATATCAGAGAGGCATATGTGTGTCTTGAATTGGACGCTAACCGCAGACCGCTGCATATAAGTGACAATGTCCCATATGGTACGCGCCAGGTTTGTTTGTGGTTTGATTATGAATCGTTTCGCGAAGGAGTTCACCTTGAGGTTGTGTGGTACTACGGTAAAGACGTTGTACTCGATGAGTCTCTGAAGCTTATGAATAAAAGCGGAACAAAAGCATTTTACCTGCTGCGCGAGGAAGGAACTCCTTTGCCGGCGGGCAAGTATAAGGTTGTTTTGTCAACCCACAATAAAGTTATCACTGAGATACCATTTCAGATATCCAAAAGAAAATAGCACTAGACCGGAGGTCCAGCGATTTGCCAAGAAAAAAAATGGAAGTTACAGAAACTATAGTTGAGGAACCCAAGAAGAGACGAACTAAAAAAAGTGTCTCTGACGTTGCTGTCGGTGAGCCTGTCTCCGTTACCGAGCAGAAGAACGAAACGGATGTCGATAAACACGCTGCAACAGAATCACCGATAAAAGAGGAAAAGAAAAAACGAACGGTAAAAACATCGCATAAAATCAGTGCTGAACCGGAACAAACTTTATTAACAGATGAGTTTGAGGCAAAAGTCTCCCCCAAGGAACAACAAGATAATAAACCCAAAAGGGTGAGAACCAAAAAGGTCGAAAATATCGCAAAAAAAGTCTCCTCCTCTGATGCGCCGACAACTACGGAGGCGGCTTCAGCTCTCCGACAGCTTACTGAAAATCACACCGAAACAATACCCGTCATACAAACACAAAAAACGGAAGAAAACACTGTGGAAGTAAAGCAGACAGCATTACCCATAGATATGCCCGTGCAGGCAGATGAGCCTTCTCAGCCGGACGGTACTGATAACCGAGACGAGACTTGTGCTTCTGCCGTACCGACACAGGAAGCCACATGTGCATCAACACAGGAAACAACTGCTGTATCAGCAAAGGAAGCCGCCGTTGAGTCAAAACAGGAAACACCCGCTGCGTTGCCGCAGCAAACTCAGAATGCGGCGGCACAGCAGACACCTGTTGTCCTGGCACAGGAAACTTCCGCCGCTTTAACCTCTGCCGATTCAAAAAACGAAAAAAAAGAGAACTCCGATAGTACGGTAAAAAATACACAAGAACCGTCACCTGATAAAAACGCAAAACAGCAGTATAAACATACCCATCCAAAACTTGGTTTTAATTTTCTTGCGGCACAAACTCTGTTTGAACTGAGAAAAATAGCCAAAGAAATCGGAGTAACCTCTATATCCGCAAGGCGTAAGGATGATCTGATTGTTGATATACTAAAGACTCAAGCCGAAACGATGGGATACCGTTTTAACGGAGGAACACTTGAGTGTTTGCCTGAAGGCTACGGTTTTCTGCGTCCTTCCGGACTATTGCCGAGCAACAACGATATTTACGTTTCCGCTTCACAGATACGCAGATTTGGTTTGAGAAACGGAGATGTCGTTTGGGGTATAATCCGTCCGCCCAAAGAACAGGAGCATTATGAGGCTCTGCTTAGGGTGGAGAATGTCAATTTTACCGACCCCGAAGCTGCGAGAAAAAGGCCGCACTTTGAGACTCTGACTCCTATATTCCCTACGGAAAAACTGAACCTTGAGACAGACAGAAAGCTCGTTGCCACAAGGATAGTGGATCTCTTTGCTCCTATAGGCAAAGGTCAGAGAGCTCTTATTGTTTCGCCTCCTAAGGCAGGAAAAACTACACTTCTGAAAAATCTTGCCAATGCAATAACTACCAACCACCCCGAAGTAATCCTTATGGTGCTGCTTATCGATGAGCGCCCCGAGGAAGTTACTGACATGGCACGTTCCGTAGACGGAGAAATTATTGCCTCCACCTTTGACCGTCCCGCGGAAGAACACATGAGAGTGGCTGCATTGGCGCTTGAAAAAGCGAAAAGACTTGTGGAAGTCTCAAAAGATGTTGTTCTTCTGCTTGATTCCATAACAAGGCTTGCTCGCGCCTCCAACCTTATTGTACCTCCGTCAGGAAGGACTCTTTCCGGGGGTATGGACCCCGCGGCACTTTATTTCCCGAAGAAATTTTTCGGTGCTGCGCGAAATATCGAAAATGGCGGAAGCCTTACAATTATAGGAACGTCCCTTGTAGAAACAGGCAGCCGCATGGACGATGTTATCTATGAAGAATTTAAGGGTACGGGCAACATGGAAGTACATCTCTCACGTAAAATTTCTGAGATGAGAATATTCCCCGCTCTGGATATTACCAAATCAGGCACACGCAAAGAAGAACTTCTTGTGCCCAATGATGAGTTACAGCGTATATGGGCACTCCGTCGCAAGATTGCCAATATGGATGAGGCGGAAGTTCTCAATTTGATATTGGATAAACTGAGAAACACTGCGACTAACAAGGATTTTCTTGCTACAATAAAGGTCGGATAGAGGTTGTCCTCTAGTCTGACGCTTTATATAATTGCAAATTTGGAGTGAATGATGGATGTTTAAACCATTAAACACAAAAAAAGGCATAAAAAGAACTTTCTGCTTCAGTGTTCTTCTCTTTGTGGTTGCCGTTGTCTCTGTTGTTTTTGCGGCGATGGCAGCCGAAAGGAGCGGCATGTACTGGGCTGATCTTGATGTTGGTGTGTCCGAGAAAGTCAACAACAGCAACAGAGGTTTTCTGATGGTTGATGTCTCAGACTTACTTTCTACCAGCGGACTGACTTCGGAATACGACGAAGAAGAAAGCGAAGTCGTGCCTATAGGAATAGGCCCTTTACCGAGCGTTCCTTCGCTCACTACTCAGGAGTTGAAACTCTACGGAATTCTCTCAAAGGGAGACGGGCTTATTTCCAGTGAGGATGCTTCTCTTCTTGATGGCGATATTCATTGGCAGGAAGTTGTCTTGGAAGAGGGAGACACTGTCGAATCCATTGCCCGCGAATATGGGATATCTGCCGCGGACATACGTAAGGCTAACGCAATGGCTCCTAAACAGAGAGCTAACTATTCAGAAGTGCTGTATGTCCCTGACAGCCATGATGACGTACCTAAAACCTTAGCGTTTGTACATAAACTCCAAAGAGCCGAGCTGGCGGAGAGCCGCCAAACAAAGCCTCTGTCTATAACGGCGTATATCGTAAAGGACGGAGATTCATTATGGGCGATAGCAAATACCTTCAACCTAGATCTCGACACAATTGTCGGATCCAATAAACTGAAGGATATAAACATGCTTAAACTTGGGACCACCTTAAGGATACCAAATCAGGACGGTATATTCGTGAAGATAGGCAAAAACGGAAGCCTGTCAGCTATTGCAAACAAATACGGTTCCTCGAAAGAGGCTGCCATGATTGCCAACGGTCTGGATGAACACAGCGTAATATCTCCGGGGCGGGAAATATTTTTGCCGGGAGCAAAGGTTGTTGCCGTTGTGGAATCAGGCGGACGAAGAGCCTCTCGCTCTATAAAATCTGATTTCATAGTGTCGGGATCTCGAAAATTCAGATGGCCTGTTATGGGAAAAATATCTAGCAGTTTTGGCTGGAGGCGCAGTCCCTTCGGTAAGAGAAGGGTATTTCACGCAGGGCTTGATATTAGGGCTCCCAGGGGAAGGACTATCGTTGCGGCGGGAGATGGAAGGATAGTACATTCAGGCTGGATGGGCGGCTATGGAAGGACAATTGTTATCGCTCACTCCAACGGACACACAACTCTCTATGGACACTGTAGCCGTCTGCTTGCGCGGAGCGGAGCAAGAGTGAACAGAGGCCAGATTATAGCTCAAGTCGGCAGCACCGGGCGTTCTACGGGCAACCATCTGCATTTTGAAGTTCGGAAAAACGGTACGCCAATGAATCCGATCAGATTCTTGCGCTAATTTACTGTATAAAATATTTAAATAATATATTTAAAATATACAGTCATGATACAGAAGGAGCGTTAATAAATGACAAAATATGTTTTCGTAACCGGCGGAGTCGTTTCTTCCCTTGGCAAGGGCATCACTGCCGCATCGCTCGGCGCCTTGCTCAAAAGAAGGGGCTATAAGGTCAGTATCTTAAAAATGGATCCGTACATAAATGTTGATGCAGGGGCGATGAGTCCGTTTCAGCATGGCGAAGTCTTTGTAACATGGGATGGCGCTGAAACTGACTTGGACTTGGGGCACTATGAGCGTTTTATAGATGAAGCTATCTCTGCAGCAAACAGCTGCACAACAGGTAAAGTCTATTCTGCCGTTATAACACGCGAACGCGAAGGCGGATACAATGGCGGCACAGTTCAGGTTATCCCTCACATCACTAATGAAATTCAGGATCGCATTTTGCGGGTAGGTGAGGATAATGACGTTGTAATCGCCGAAATTGGAGGTACTGTCGGTGACATAGAAGGTCTGCCTTATCTGGAAGCAATACGGCAGCTTGCCGTCCGCGTTGGAAAAGGTAACATCTTATACTGCCATGTAACTCTGGTCCCTTACATTGCGGCATCGGGCGAGCTGAAAACCAAGCCTACGCAGCACAGCGTAAACGAACTCAGAAGAATAGGAATACAGCCGGATGTCATAGTATGCCGTTCACAGTATCCCGTTGATGAAGATTTAAGGGAGAAAATAGGACTCTTCTGCAGTGTTGCGCCTGAGTGTGTCGTTGAAGCAAGAGATTCTGACTCTATATACCGTATCCCCGCTGTTTTACACGAGCAGGGTTTTGATGTTATGGTTTTAAAAAAATTGGGACTTTCCGTTGATACAGAACCTGATATGCGCGACTGGAACGAATTTCTGCATAAGTATGATACGCTGAGCGGCGAGGTAACTGTGGCCCTTGTTGGCAAGTACACAGAGATAAAAGATGCCTATTTGAGCGTCAACGAGGCTCTGGCTCACGCTGGAATTGCAAATGGCATAAAAGTTAAGGTTATGCCTGTAGAGGCCGAGGATCTTGAAGTGGGAGATCCTGCGGAAATACTTTCCACCGCAGATGCTATTCTTGTCCCAGGCGGTTTCGGTCAAAGAGGCGTTGAAGGCAAAATAAAGGCAGCGGAATATGCGAGAGTGAATAACATCCCATATTTTGGGCTCTGCCTTGGCATGCAGGTCGCGGTAATAGAGTTTGCACGCAATGTCTTGGGACTTGAAGGAGCTAACAGCCTTGAGATGGACGATTGTACTCCACACCCCGTCATCCACCTGATGGAGGAACAGAAAGACATTGTGGATATCGGCGGAACGTCAAGACTCGGAGCATACCCGTGTAACCTTGCGGAAGGATCAAAGGCTGCCCAAATATACGGGACAGACACAATAAGTGAAAGACACCGGCATCGCTTTGAATTTAATAATGCTTATATAGACATATTTGCCGATGCCGGAATGAAAGTTGCCGGTATCTGTCCAACGGGAGGACAGGTTGAAATAATGGAAAACATCAACCATCCATGGATGATCGGTGTGCAGTTCCACCCCGAATTCCTCTCAAGGCCTGTCAGGCCTCACCCCCTGTTTAAGGATTTTATCGCAGCCGCGAAAAAATTAAAAAATAAGTAAGATAAAGGAGGCAAATTACCATGAAACGGAAGAGCTCCATGATTTTTTTAGCTGCGCTTGCGGCAATATTTGTAATTGCGGCGTGTGCGTTTGCCGAAGAGGTTGCTGTTGACAACACTCCCGCGTTTCAGACGCTGGAACGCATCGAAACCATAGTTTATGGCGCTCCTCAGGGCGGCGGATTGCTTCCACGACTCAGCAAAGCTGAGAAGGATGTGTTCGGAAGAGAACTTCCCGGAAGCCTCACTGAACGCCAGACGGCAATGCTTGATTTCCTTGAAAAAGGCACATCTACGCTTCCGTCGCTTCTGTTCAAACTTGGTGTTGCTGAGTGGGCTGTTGTTCAGCGTATTCATCCGACGTGGCCTCTTGCAAGACGAGTAGACACACTGGAAGCCTCAATCGAGGGCAATATACAGACCGGAGCTCTTGCAGCGCGAATAGAGAGACTCTTAACAAAAATACTTCCTGAGGGTGTCATTGCGACACAAACCAATGTTCCCGATGCTACCATTGTCAAAACATCGCTTGCAAAAACTCTCTCTGTAAGGACAATAAAAGTTGACGACAAAGTTACTCTCAATCTTATCGAAGAAATAAAAATAGGCGACATAATCTTGGCACCTAAGGGCAGCCGTGTTTTTGCCCACATAACAAAGGTAAAACCGCCCCGCAGTTTTGGCCGCGCATCCGAGATAGAGATGGCGTTTGACGCACTTGAAGCTCTTGGTCCAAACTCTATTCCTGTCACCATGGGAGAATCTGCCAAAAAGGCAATGGAAGCGGATGCCGCTCTCGTTGGTGCTGCAGGTGCAAGCTTTGCCGGAGCGGTACTGCTTGGCCCATTGGGATTGGCGAGCGGATTTCTCATTCGCGGCTCAGATAAGCAACTCAAAGAAGGCACAATTTTCTACGTTGAGACGGTAAATTCCATAAATGCTCCGGGGTATAAAGTCCCGAGCCAAATTTCTTCAATGGTAATATCAGGAGACGTTGCTTCGCCGCAAGGCAATACTCCGGGAACAGCAGAGAAATAAATAATGTTTTCAATAACGCTGTCCCGCAAAAGGATAACTACATGGCTGGCCGTGCTGACCGTGCTGATTATGGCTCTGTACCTTTGGCGGGACTTGCGTCTTTCCGACACAAAAGATGTGCCTCTTCCCGATATAGTCGTTGAAAACATTGTTATCAACAGAACCATAGACGGCAAAAATTGGAAACTGGTATCGCCGAGAGTCGAACACAGAGACGGTATCGTGTATGGACATTCTCTTGACGTGACTATTACCGATGCAACAAAAACGAGTACGTTCCTTAGCTCTGTAGGAGGCACTTTCTCGCGTGCCAGCAATGATGTTGAGTTGACTGATGCTCGCGGTGTCCTGACTCAGACCGGCGGCAGGACATACAACCTTACTGCCGGCATAGTCAATTATGATGCCTCTGCTAAAAAATGGATATTCAAAAATAAAGTTAATTTAACGGATGGGAAAATGGAAATATCCGCACCAAACGGATACTTTGATACTAAGAGCGGACAGTGTGTGCTGTCAGGCAGGGGGATACTGACGTGGTAAATGTCTGCAACATCACGGAAAGCGGCTGTGTGAAAAAAAGAAAAAACAAAATACTATCGGCAATAATCATGCTCGTTCTGATACTCACCGTCCCCGCATACGCGTCTGAAGATGAAAACAGAGTTAACATTGATGCTGATAAATTGACATACGAAGATGCAAGCGGACTTGCCACTGCCGAAGGAAACGTTGTGGTCAAAAATAAAAACATGCGCCTGTACGCGCCGTTTGCGAAGTACGATACAGCCAACGAACAGATAGAAGCCTATTCTGACCAGCGCAATTCGGTTTCTTTGCTTGTGGACGGGAAAAAATTGACCGGAGACCGGTTAAACTACAACATTGCTACAAGAAGAGGCGTTATGTCCAACGCGCACGGAAAAATGGACGCAATCTTTTTTAACGGCAGTGACTTGCAGGTTATGCCGCTTGAAGATGCCGTCAAACAAAAGGTAATAAGCGGAAAGCAAAAGAATAAAACAGAAAAGGACGACATGGTAGCCCGGTGGCTCGATGTTGAGTCTACAACCTGTAATTTGCAGAACCCGCATTATAAATTTGTTGCCGAGTCAATAGTCGTAATTCCGAAAAGAAGGGTCATTATCAAACAACCTCAGGTATTCATCGGCAAACGCATGATATTCAAGTATCCGTTCGATTATGTTGCACCCATGAATAAAAATGAAAAATCAGGCAATATAATGCCGATGATCGGTTATGATTCAAGCAAAGGGGTCGGGATCGGCATAAGCGGTCCCTTCGTATGGGACAGCGGAAAAATTACGGTGGAAGCAGCTTATTGGACTGACGATATTTGGGAAGCAAAGCTGAAATTTTACCAAAGAATCGGAGAATACGTCTCTGTCTTTGCAGAAACAGACAGAACATACAATAAAGATGACAAAGATATAATGTGGCGCCCGCGTTGGGGGATAAAGTACGAAGACGCAAATGGTTGGTCTGCTTCTCTTATCGAAAGCCAGCGCGAACTTGTTGAAACAGAAATGCGCCCGGGTATGGACAGAAGATATAATGTATGGCGTTCTCCTGAATTTGCCATAGGGACTCCTTGGTTTAAAGACCCGGCTGCCGGCGGATACTTCAGACTAATGGGTATGTGGGGAAGATATCAGGATAATGTCGAAGAGGTCAAAC
>CAZBYL010000024.1:0-34468 GCA_964496275.1 uncultured Synergistaceae bacterium
GTTATTTTATATGTCCACTTTTAAGGGTGCAGATCAGGGCATAGCGGGCAGACGGGAAGGGGCAAAGTCAGAAGCTAAATCGGGGTTTAGTGTTTTGCAGATATTCTATATCAAGGTCTTGTTTTAATCTTTTCGGAATGATTAAATTCTGCACAAATGAAGTGAGAAGAGTATTTCTTTTGTGAATTTCAACACGACAGAGTATTTATTAAATTTGATATCTTGCGAAAAATTGTAGTCCTATTGTATCCAATTTACAAAGGGTATATTATCCTGCTCATGTTAAAGAGAGGCGGACTGACATGGACAATCATCTTATGAATACAAAACGGTGGATAATAGAAAATATTGCAAAAGCCTTTTGGAGCGACAGTTTCAGGCAGGGAATAAAAAGATTGCCCTTCGCCCGTATTCCTGTTGGCTCGGAAGCAAAGTACCGCTGCTGCGTATATAAAGAGAGGGCCATAATCAGAAACAGAGTCCTTGCAGGTCTCGGATTCAGCGTTGAAGAGGACGATGAAATGACCTCGCTGCTTGAATACGCTGACGCCGCTCTCGAAAGAAAGACGATACAGGGGCCTCCCCTAACGATAATAGACATAGCCTGCAAGGGCTGCGCCAACACCAGATACTATGTTACGGAGCTATGCCAAGGCTGCCTTGCCCGCCCATGCGAAACGACATGTCCGTTCGGAGCGGTAAGCGTTATAAACGGCAGTTCTCGAATAGATAAGAGCAGGTGCAAAAATTGCGGCAAATGCAAGACTGTATGCCCATACGGAGCTATCGCAAAAATATCTGTGCCCTGCGAGGAAGAGTGCCCGGTAGACGCTATTTCCAAAGACGAACACGGCGCTGCCAAAATAGACTACGACAAATGTATAAGCTGCGGCTGCTGCGTAATGGCGTGCCCATTCGGAGCCGTTCTTGAGCGAAGCCAAGTCGTGGACATACTTCGCGCTCTCAAAGGCACACTTCCGGTGTATGCAATGACTGCCCCCGCGTTTGCAGGTCAGTTTGACGCATCTCACGGGCAGCTTGTTACGGCGATAAAAAAATTGGGCTTTGCGGAGGTCACGGAGGTCGCGCTGGGTGCGGAAAGAACGGCTCATGAAGAGTCTGAAGAACTTATCGAGCGAATGGAAAGAGATGAATCTTTCATGACCACCTCCTGCTGTCCGGCATACATACAGACGGTGAGACGCCACATGCCTGAGATGCTGCCGCACGTCTCTGACACACCAACGCCGATGCACTACACCGCAGAGATGATAAAATCTCAAAATCCGGAGATACTCACGGTCTTTATCGGTCCGTGCGTTGCAAAGAGAAGAGAGGCGCTTGAAGATTCCTGCGTGGACTTCGTAATGACGTTTGAAGAACTTCATTCCGTATTCACCGCGGCGCAGATAGATCCCAAAACTTGTGCGGAGTCGGTAATAAAAACTCCCGCGTCCGCGGAGGGAAGGGGCTTCGGATCGAGCGGAGGAGTGGCGAAAGCTGTCGTAGCGGCATCGGCAAACAGAGAAATTCGCACCGCCTGTATCAACGGCACAAGCAAGGCGGAAATAGCAAAAATGAGAGCATACGCCAAACAGGGCGCGCCTTTCGACCTAATAGAAGTAATGACCTGCCCCGGCGGCTGCTACAACGGCGCAGGCGTCTACTGCCGCGATAAATCAGCCAAAGAAAGGCTGGACAAATTTATAGCGGAAAGCAAACCGATGGAACAAAACGCAAAGTGATGCCGGAATAAGAATGGACAACAGCATTGCCTCCGTGTTTTATTGGGATTCTTTGATGTCGAGAAACGATACCCCAAATATAAACACGGAGGCTTTTGCCTTAACTTGTCTGGCTTATGTGTGCGTTATCAGAATGCAAATGTACTATTTGGCTAGGAAAGGAATCACATAAATAACTAGAGCAATAATAAACGCAGCTGCAACAATAGCGCGCCAAGTATTATATTCCTTGTCCATTTTAACCATTTCTTCGGCGGAAGGAGTGTCAACTGACATAATTTCCGGGCTTAGAGCTGCATCTCCCTCTGTCCCATATTTCTTCTGGCAAAAATAGTATATAAGCAGTCCTAATATACACCATACGGTTCCAGTATAGAGAGCGTTTCGATCAAGCTGAGTCATCATTACTATGTATATAATGGCACTAATAGGTGCTCCAATCATGATACCGGGGGCACGATACGGGCGCTGGAGATCTTTGTGTTTTAAACGTAAACCGAATGCTGCGATAATGCCAATAACGTAATAAAACAGATCTGCAAATAAGCTGAGCGAGGCAATGTATACGAGAGAATTCGTTGCAATCAGCGCAATAGACAGCAGACCAAGCACCACTATTGATATGTATGGCGTTTTGAATTTAGGATGGATTTTAGCAAATATACGCGGCATTGAGCCATCACGAGCCATTGTAAATAGATAGCGCGGTGGTACTGCTATGCTTGCGTTGAGAGTTGAAAAGTCTCCTCCAAAAGCGATTCCTATTGCAAGCATAAACAATGGGAATCCAAGAATTCCGGCAATCGCCATTGCATCCGCATATGGAGCATTAGCTGTAGAAATAACCTCCAGCTCTGCCGTCGGCACAATTCCGACCAAAAACCATTGAAAGATTGCATTTACAGCGAAGACAATAAATGGAGAAAGGAAGAGAGCTCTGGGAATGTTGATTTGCGGATATTTAATTTCTTCTCCCATGGCGCAGCAGGTTTCGAACCCAGCAAAACACCACCAAATCATGGCTACGGATCCGACAAAGCTAGCCGGTCTAAAATCTACATATTCCGGAAGCTGAACAAAGTTCTTCATATTAACATTGGGGAGCATCGTCAAAAACCATATTACTGCAACCCCCCAGAAAAAGAACATGAATCCGTTCTGAAGTCTTCCCGTCATTTCTACACCCTTTACATTTGTGTATATAAATATCGCGACAACCAGACAGGCAATTACAGTGTCACTTACAGGCAGTTCCCAATTGAATACCCTGAATATTGTCTTAAAATAAAAACTGAAAGCCATCGCTTCACCGCTTGTAACAGCGACAAGGGATATAATGAAGTTCCACCCTGCCAACATTCCCATTGGCTTGTTGATACCTAAAGAAGCATACTTATAGGTTCCCCCGGCATAGGGAAGAGCCGCGCCCATCTCTGCATATAACAATGCCGGATAAACACTTACAATCATTGCAGTGAGAGTTGCTAGAATGACAGATGCTCCCATAAGGCCGACTATATTGGCTCCTACAGTAAAGAGACCAACACCGACAACCGTACCGACTGTGATAGTTACAGCCTCGCGCATACCAAAAGAACGTTTTAGAGTATTCGTCTGCAATTCTGACATTTTGTCCAATCCCCTTTATGATTTATTTTTTTAAGGAAAGCACTGATTAAATAGAAATAGTGTAAGGTCGTGCGTATAACCTGAGTTCCTGCGTTATGACCATTTATTAAAACGTTTTTCCGCAGCAAGGGCATGTCCTTCAAGCCCTTCTCCTCTTGCCAGCCTCATGACCAATGGGGCAATAGAGCGCATCGCTTCTTGTGTAAAGCTCTGATGTGTGCAGGTCTTGATAAATGTACCAACCCAGACACCGCCGGTGTATCGAGCGGCGCGTAGTGTCGGTAAGGTATGATTGGTTCCGGACGCATAGTCTCCGAATACTTCTGCCGTGTAATTTCCTAAGAAAAGTGAGCCATAATTAAAAAGTTTTTCCATCAGATCATCTGCGTTTTCAACCTGTACCTCAAGATGTTCCGGCGCGATTTTATTCGCTAACGCCGTGGCTTCTTCCAGTGTGTCGACTACGATAACCTCTCCATAATCATTCCAAGAATCGCGAGCTATAGATGCGGTGTCCAGTGTTTTAAGCTGTTTTTCTACTTCGCTTATTACAGCTTTGCCCAGAGACATACTTGTGGTTATTACAATACCTTTGGCAACACGATCATGTTCGCTCTGCGCTAATAAATCTGCAGCCAAGATATCAGCATCGGCAGTGTCATCGGCTATCACCAGTACCTCGCTCGGCCCAGCTACAAAATCGATGCCGACTTGTCCATAACACTGCCTCTTAGCTTCGGTTACGTAACTGTTCCCGGGGCCGACTATGATATCGACAGGTTCTATTTGTGCCGTTCCGTATGAGAATGCGGCTATAGCCTGTGCGCCGCCGACAGCATATATTTCGCTGACTCCGGCTATATCCATTGCTACGAGAGTCTTGGGGTGTATCTTGTTTGTTCCCTTCATCGTAGGAGAACACGCAGCAATCCTTTTTACGCCGGCAACTGTTGCAGGAATAGCAAGCATTAGAGCTGTGGAATACAAAGGGTAGCCACCGCCCGGTACGTAACAACAGCAAGCTTGTACCGGGATATTGCGATGTCCCAAGCTAACGCCTGCTCTAGGCGAGTAATCTATATCTTTTATTGTGTTATGTTGGATTTTAGCGAAATCCCTTATGTTCTCCGCCGCCTGTTTAATATCCGCTATTTCATTTTCACTTAATAATTCATACGCTTCTCTGATTTCCGTGGGGGTTACTCGGAGTTCACTGCGAGTGCACTTATCAAACCTATCGTTGTATTTCAGCAGAGCAGCATCCCCACTCGAACGGACATCGCCAATTATGTCGGCAACGCCCCGGCGCAGCTCTTCTGTCGTTGAGATTGTACGATCTTTAGATTTTTTTAATATTAACATCACTGAATCCTCCCTTATCAGAATTTTAATGCGCAGATTATTTTTTTGACATCTGAATGTAATTTTTGTATCATTGTAAAATAATCTACTCCTTATAAAGACCAGTCTACTTTGTTTAGTGTGCTCGGTGTCAATGCGTATGTTGACGTTGGACCGCAACAACAATAGAGTGCACTCCACAATTTTTTAAAAGAGTATTGGTATAATATTCTCATAACTTAAAGGGACGGTATCAATGATGAAGATCAGCCAAGTTGCAAAAAAGTACAAACTTTCGATAGACACTATCAATTACTACGTTTCATACGGTCTGTTGGTGCCGTCACGTAGAGGAGTTCACCGTGTCTTTGATGAGCGTACGCTAAGCGATCTGGAAATCATACTCCAACTGCGCGATATGGATTTTTCGCTGCAGGAAATACACAAGATTCTCTCTCTTTATAGAATATCGGCTCTCTCCAGCAAACAAGACACGGCTGAACTCTGCAGCATATACACCCAGAAAAAAGAGCACTGTTTGATGGAACAAGAAAGACTATCCCAAATCATCAACGACTTGGAAACTAGGATTGATGCGCTTGACAGCCATAATGCAGCGGACGAGTCGCCCATTGGATTACCTGTTTCCATGTTGAACCTTCTGTGCTGCCCGGTATGCGGTAGGACATTTGATATTTTAGATGTGAATATGAACCAGCGTTATATTTTTAGTGGTTCTCTCAGGTGTGAATGCGGATACAAAGCCGGTATTAAAAACGGCATACTTCTGACTCCAAATAAAAATCAGGATGTTTACGACAAGCCGGATATCAACAGGGATACGTACAAGGATTTGCCTCCACACCTTATCTCACTTTTTCAAGCATCGTACAACTGGATGATAAGGCAACTTGGAAAATTAAATCTGAGTGGCAAAGTAGTATTGGAAACACATGTAAATGCTTGGTTTTTCATGCATAATCATCAGGAATATCTCGATCCTAACGGGCGATATATAATCATCGACAAATACCCTGAAACATTATCAATGTATAAGAAGTTGATAGACCAACAAGGTTATGAGCGCGATATATTATATATAGCAGACAGCAGTTTTAGTTGGCCGTTAAAACAAAATATTGTTAGCCTAAATATCGATTTTTTTGCCGCTAACGAACATTTTTTTTACAATGAGACATTTTTGTTTGAGGATATAAAAAAATATCTTGTCCATGATGCGTTGATGCTCGGGACGTATTTTTATTTTATGAATGGTTTTGAATCAATGAGACGTCTCCTTAGTGAATATCCGACATGTTCGAAAAACAATTTTAATCTTGCTTTTTTTGAGAAAGAGATTGTTCGAACCGGATTCCAAGTTTTAGAGCGGGAAGATAGCGGTTTTACTACAAAATCAGGAAATAACATAGGATTTAGCTTTCACAATGATGGAGAAAAAATGTATCTTATGCCCTATTTAGCAAAACTTTTGGACAAACATTGATGATACTTGTTGAATGAAGCTCATTCTTGGTTTATAGAAGCAATTAGAGGACTTTTTTACAAAGATATACTCAGAGCATTTAAGAATATATCCGGAATATAAAATGAAGAGTTGTATTTTGCTCTATTGATGAATTTATGCAAATAGGTGTCAGGCATTTATACAGAGCAACTCACAGCGGGTGATGAGATGAGTTTGCGTAAAGTAGGGTGTTTTTACATTTTGCCGTTGAGAATACGGCTGGCTTTCCTCACGTTTGCAGAATGTGTTTCTATCCCTGAATAAGTGTTCTCTCTTTGTATTTCGCGCCATTTTTACGTACCCTTAGTATGTCATTTCGCTTTCCCATCATGTAAAATTTGTGGACGGAAAATGCTTTTTATACGCTGTATATTTCATCGTGGTATGGATATAATAATCCTTACATTACAGATGGAATAATCAGCGTCGTTTGACGTTTGCGGTTTCTTGAAAAGGGGGCGTTTTGAGTGTCTGATTTTAAAATTATAGGCAGGTCATTTCCGCGATTTGACGGGCCCGTTAAGGCCGCCGGTGAGACGAAGTTTCTTGCCGATATCGATATCGAAGGCTGTTGGATAGGCGGTGTTGTTCGCTCGGATACGGCGCGCGGAAAGTTGCTTGGGGTTTCAAAATTACCGGGCTTTGACGAGTCGGGCGCTGTGCTTGTGACGGCTTCCGATATTCCGGGGGAGAATTTTGTCGCAATAGTGAGAACGGATTATCCCGCGCTTGCGGACGGTGTTGTCAATTATGTTTCTCAGGCCGTGGCTCTTGTCGCGGCTCCGAACGAGAGCGCGCTTAAGGCCGCTATGCCTCTTGTCCGCGTTGATATCGAGCCGCTTCCCCCAATTTTTACGATAGAAGAATCTCTTGCCAAAAAGGAAGTTATCTGGGGAACGGACAACGTGATAGATGAATATCACACGAGCAGAGGCGATATAGACAGAGGTTTTGCCGAGGCGGATGTCGTTGTCGAAGGCGAATGGAGCACGGGGCTTCATGAGCAGATGTACCTGGAAACTCAGGGAATGAGCGCGTGGCTGCGTCCCGACGGCACGATGGAGCTTTTGGGGTCGCTTCAGTGTCCGTTTTACGTTCACGGAGCCGTTCAGAAGGCTCTCGGTTTTACCGCCGAGCAGGTCGTCGTCCGCCAGAGCGCAACGGGCGGAGCTTTCGGCGGCAAGGAGGATTATCCTTCAATACTGGGAGTTTATGCCGCGCTGCTTGCATATCACACTCATCACCCCGTTAAGATAATTTTTGACAGGATGGAAGATTTGCTTGTATCACCGAAACGGCACCCTTCTCAGAGCCGCTATAAGCTCGGACTAAAGAGAGACGGAAAGATTACGGCTCTTGATGTTGATATGTACCTGGACAGCGGAGCATACACAACTCTTTCGCGTGTAGTGCTTCAGCGCACACACCTTCATGTCGCGGGAGCGTACTACGTTCCCAATGTACGTATCCGCAGCCGCGCAATGGCGACAAACACTCCGCCTACCGGAGCTTTTCGCGGGTTTGGGGCTCCTCAGGCCATTTTTGCAATGGAACGTCAGATGGATAAAGCGGCAAAGGAGCTGGGCATAAATCCTCTTGATATCAGGCTTATCAACGCTCTGAAAACGGGCGATACATTCCCTTACGGACAGAAATTTACGGAATCGGAAAACGCGCGCGCCGTGCTTGAAAAAGCGGCGGAGCTCTCCGATTACCGCACAAAACATGCGATGTATGAGACGCAGCCAAAGGGCCGCGTGATGCGCGGCATAGGTATTGCGGTCGGTCTGCATGGCGGCGGATTTACGGGAGCCGGAGAGGATAGAATGGGAACAACAGCGAAGATGACATTTGACGGAGAAAAGTTCCGCATCTATTCAAGCAGCACGGAGATGGGGCAGGGCGCGGCCACGGTGCTTCCCATGATCGCTGCGGAAGCCTTGGGAACCGGTCTTGATGATGTTATGTATGTTGTGCCCGATACGTCAAAAACTCCCAATACAGGGCCGACGGTAGCGTCGCGTACCACGATGTATGCCGCTAAGGCCGTTCAAAACGCTTGTGAAAATATGAAAAAAATGGTGCTCACATGGGCTGCTGCGAAAAACGTGCCCGCACATTCGGACTTTAAAGCGACAGCTGTTGAATATATGAAAGAGCACAGGATTTTAGAAGCTCTCGGTATGAATTTCTTTGCGGATGGCTGTGCATGGGATGAGGAAAAATTTGAAGGCGATGCGTACCGCGGTTATGCGTGGATAGCCAACGCCGTTGAAGTTGAAGTCGAGACAGACACCTATGAAGCGACTGCAACAGAAGTATCGATAGCCGCTGAAGTTGGGCGTGCGATAAATCCGATGCAGGCTCACGCACAGCTCACCGGAGGTGTTCTTCAAGGCATAGGCTGGGCTCACATAGAGGATATGAAAGTTGACGCAAAGGGTAAGTACACCGCGTCTCACATGAGTTCATACCTTGTGCCGACAACGCTTGACTGCCCGTCATGGAAGGTTGCCCTTCTTGAAGATCCGTGCGATGCCGGATGCTACGGTGCAAAGGGAATAGGCGAACTCCCCGCAAACGCGGGCGCGCCTGCTTTTGCGGCAGCCGTTGAAAACGCGGTCGGGGTTCAGGGGACATCTGTTCCGCTTACCGGTGAAAAATTATTCGCTCTGCTGGAAGCGCAAAAATCCCGCAAAGCCGAAGAAAACTAAGGAGCGTGCGAAAATGAGGATAGAACTTACTGTAAACGGAAAACTCAGACATGCTGACGTTCCGCCGATGAAAACACTTCTTGCCGTTCTGCGTGAGGACCTTGGGCTTACAGGCTCCAAAGAGGGCTGCGGCGAGGGAGAGTGCGGAGCTTGCTCCGTGATAATGGACGGCCGTCTCATAAACTCCTGTCTTGTCACCGCATTGCAGGCATCGGGGAGCGAACTCCTCACGATAGAAGGGCTCGGCACCTCGGAAAATATGGACATGCTGCAAAGGGCATTCGTGAGCGAAGGCGGCATACAGTGCGGCTTTTGCACTCCCGGCATGATAATCGCGGCGCGTGCCCTGCTTGAAGAAAATCCGTCACCCACTCTCGATGAAGTAAAAGAAGCCTTGTCGGGCAATATATGCCGCTGCACCGGCTATGAAAAAATATACGAAGCGGTGAACAAGGCTGCGGCAGAAGGTTATGCGGATACTTTTTGCAATAGGGAAAATCTCTGCACGAAAGACGCGCCCGAACCGACATGCGAAGCTGACAAAAATTTCTTAACGCCGCAGAACTTAACGGAAGCGCTGGAAATGCTGGATAAAAATCAAGACGCGCTTCTCATGGCGGGAACCACGGACATAATTCCGGACATAAAAAACGGCAAATACTCCCCTTCAAAGGTGATAGACCTAAGCCGAGTGCAGGAGCTCAAAGGAATAAATAAAACTGGAGACGTCATAAGGATAGGAAGCTGCGCCACGAACGGCGACATAGTGAGAAGCGCCATAATCAAAAAGTACCTCCCAGCTCTGATGGAAGCATCTGCCCGCAGCGGAGCCCCTGCCGTGCAAAACAGGGCAACGATAGGCGGCAACCTCGCCACTGCGTCGGGAGCGGCCGACCTCCCGTCCATACTGCTTCCTCTCGGAGCCTCCGTCGTACTCGAGAGCGTGGACGGGGAGAGAGAGATGAAATTGGAACGATTCATACGGGGATACAGAGACGCGGACCGTCTGCCGAATGAAGTAATGCGCGAAATAATAGTTCCCGTACCCGCGGAACACTCGGTGCAGAAGTTCTACAAACGCGGAAGCCGCAAAGCCCTGACTCTCTCCAGAATCTCTCTTGGGCTGTATGCGGAAGTTGAGGGCGGTGTAATATGGGAATTCAGAGCCGGTGCGGGAAGCATGTCCCCGATACCGATACGTTTGCCGCAGCTCGAAGCTCTGCTCAAGGGCAAACGCATAACGGCGGAGCTTATAGACGAAGCCGCCGAAACGGCAAGAAACGAAGTCAGCCCCAGAAAGAGCGCGCAGTGGCGCAAAGCCATGACAGCCAACCTTGTCCGCAGATTCTTGGAAGAAGATATCTCGGCTAAAGATAAATAGGCGGCGGTTATTTCGGTTTTGAAACAACCGCTCGTTTGCCGGGCAAACCGCAAATAAGATACTTCGTGCAAAAGGTGCTGGAGTGGAATATAATGGCGTTAATAATACTAAGCCTGTGAGGAGGATGCTTCATGTCAAATCAGAACTGGAGTCCCGAAGATTACAACAGTAAGGCCGATTATCTGTACGAGCTGGGACGTCCCGTGATAGAACTGCTGGACCCGAAAGCAGGAGAAAAGATTCTTGACTTGGGCTGCGGCAATGGGGTTCTCACAAAGGAGCTTATTGAGAAAGGCTGTTCCGTAGTCGGCATAGACGCAAGCCCCGAAATGGTCGAAGCCGCCCGCGCAAACGGCATAGATGCCCGAGTACATGATGCGGAACACCTTCACATTGACGAAAAATTCGACGCGGTGATGAGCAATTCGGCGCTCCACTGGATGGCCGACCAGTATGGAGTGGTGCGGGGAGTGTGGCGCGCTCTGAACCCGGGCGGACGCTTTGCCGCCGAGTGCGGAGGAGAAGGCTGCATAAGGATAATCCGCGAAGGGATGAAAATAGCTCTCATTAAACGCGGACTTGACTACAAGGCGCGCAACCCCTGGAAATATCCGGAACTTGGAGCAATATCGGACATACTTGAGAATCAGGGATTCAAAGTCAGCTACATAGCAAGAATAGACAGACCGACCCACCTTCCGCACGGACTCAAGGCGTGGCTTGAAGTCTTTGCAAACAGCCACACGGCAGGGTTTACGGAAGTAGAAAAACAGCGCTTCTACAAAGAAGTCGAAGACTATTGCCGCCCATTCCTCTACACGGAAGAGAACGGCTGGACCGCGGACTACGTGAGGCTCCGCTTCTTGGCTTTCAAACCCAAAGACGCAGAATAAAAAACGCCGCCCTTTTGCGAGGGCGGCATTTTTTATAACTTCCGAATGTTCTCATAACCGGTGCGTTATCGGCTACTTTGTGTACTTCCACGCAGAGCCGCTGTCCAACGGGCGCGGCTTGCCTGTTATCACTATCTTTTCACTGCTCATCTGGACTTCATCAAACCGTACGGGGAACGGAATCTTTTTCCTCTTTATGAGAGGATTTATCTCTGCAAGCAGTCTTTTTGTAATCATATCCGGCTGTTTAATGCCGTCAATAAAGAACGCAGTGTCCACCAAGTGAAGACCGTCCTCCTTGATGCCAATTTTGCCTGTCGCGGATAGTTTTATGTTGAAGGTGAAAATAAACTTTGCCGTATACACGCCGGATATTTTAAATCCGTCTTTTGTGAACACGCACTTAAGATTCTTAAAGCCCTTTATCGTGTCCATTGTTTTCATAAAATAATCGTTGATATCCTTCGTCAGCAGCACAATCTCACCGCGTGACATGTATATCATATCGGACAGGCCGTACTTATCCTGAGTATGAGCTTCGTCCGGCATACCCTTCATCATTGCGGAAATGGAAATATTATCTACCCGCACACCTTCAAGCACGATGCCGGATGCCTTTGCATAGAGGAAGCTGCCTCCGTTTGTAGCTTGGACATAGATGGAATCAGGGTTGAACTCGCGGACAAGAAGCTTTCCTACCATCTCTTCCACTCGTACTGTGGCTGCATAAGAGGTTACAGCAGCAAACAAGAGAGTAGTGAACATAATTACGAAAACAATAACAGCTTTCCTTGACAGTCGCATCACATAATCCCCCTTCAATAACTTGGACTATTCTACCAAAAAAATAAAATATTTCACCCCAAACACGTTAAAAATTGAAACCGTAAAAAGTACTCTGCATATGTAAGAGTGTTCTGAAATGTAAAAAAAAGATACAAATTTGTAGAAATTTCTTTACAAAACAGAAAACTGTGGTATGATTGCCTGAATTTTTACAAGCAATCATGTCACCCTATTAGCATGATGATATGATTGAAGTGAAGCCCCGGCAAATTTATATCCGCCGCTTCCACCGCGCATATTTCGCCTCAGTGCAAAATTTATGCAAAAAGAAAATAGGGAATACAAAAAAATCATGCGCAATAAAAGCATGGGCTCAAATTTTTTTGCACATTTTTTACTGAACAGTAGTAATAATATGCAATTAAGTTGTTGGTATTTTTTCAAATAACAACTTCTTTGTTTTGACAATTCATGAGGGGGCGAGAAACGGAGGTTATTGGGAGATTTTATTATTAGCATTGCGCATGTTTCAGATATTTGCCAACTAAGGAAGGGAGAGGTTCAAATGAGTGAAATGAGTAAGAAGAGGTTTAGTTTTCCGCACACCTTTGTGGTAATTTTTGCGTTTATTGTGATTGCCACAGCTATGACGTGGATAATTCCGTCCGGTACTTTTGACCGTGCGCTTGACGAAGCGACAGGACGTACTTTAGTTGTTGCAGGTACGTTTAAACTTGTTACTCCGACGCCGGTCTCTCCGTGGCACATGATGATGTCCATTTTTGACGGAATGGTTAATGCAGCCAATATTATTTTCTTCACCTTCTTCTCGTATGGGTTTATGGTTATGCTCATCCGCGTCGGAGCCTTTGATGCCGGTGTAGGCGCTTTAATTCGTGTACTTAAGGGGCGGGAGCATGTTGTTATGCCGCTTCTTGCGATTGCGTTTTCATTGATGGGAGCGTCTTTCGGTATATACGAGGAAAGCTATGGATTTGTGCCTGTTGTTATGAGTATGGCTATGGCCCTCGGTTATGACGCGTTTTTTGGAGCAATCGTTGTTCTCGGAGGCATCGCAACCGGATATGCGGCTGCGTTTATCAATCCATACACGGTTGCTATTGCACAGACGATCGCGGAGCTTCCGCTTTTCTCTGGAATGTTATACCGTTGTATCTGCTATATCGTTTTTATGACCGTATTTCTCTTTTTTCTGCTCCGTTATGGACGCATGGTCAAAGCCGATCCTACAAAGAGTTATGTGTATGGCATAGATTTTCCAAACCTTTCACACGCAAAGCAAGAGGAATTGCTGGAGAAGGAATTTACCACTCCTCACAAAATTTCTCTGCTTATCTGTCTTGTAACGGTTCTTGCCTTTGCCTTTGGCGCCATTAAGTATGGCTGGTATTTCTCGGAGCTGTCCGCTATTTTCCTCACAATGATGTTTGTTATAGGTTTTATAAACGGGCAAAGTATCAGTGAAACCTGCGATATTTTTGTCGATATTTCAAAAAATATTATTTTTGCCGGTTTTGTAATAGGGCTTTCGCGCGCAATCCTTGTGGTTATGCAGCAGGGGCAGATTATTGATACGATATGTTTTTACTTCTCCAACTGTTTAAACGGTCTTCCTAAAATTGTCGCCGCTGAGGCAATGCTTGCTTTCCAGACTATGCTGAATCTTTTCATTCCATCGGGCAGCGGTCAGGCCGTTACTTCTATGCCGCTCATGGTTCCTCTTTCGGATCTTCTAGGAATCAACAGACAGATTGCCGTTTTGGCATTCCAGTTCGGAGATGGTTTCTCAAATATCATGTGGCCGACCGCATGTGCGGTTCTTTGCGCTATATCGGGAGTTCCCATCAATAAGTGGTGGAAGTTCTTCTTCCCGTTCTTTATCGCTGTTGAGGCTGCAGCAGCCATTATGCTGGCAATTGCTGTCATGATAAATTACGGTCCGTTCTAGGCAGGAGGGAGCTTTTTGAAGAA
Organism: uncultured Synergistaceae bacterium; assembly: GCA_964496275.1. GTDB lineage: Bacteria > Synergistota > Synergistia > Synergistales > Synergistaceae > CAZBYL01. The sequence continues at coordinate 14,007 of CAZBYL010000024.1, forward strand.
CTTGCAGTGTGAGTTGGAAGAGAGAAAGGATTCTATTCTCGAACTTTCAAAATTTATTTATGAGCATCCGGAAATTGAGATGCAAGAATTTGCGGCGAAGAAGAAGCTTGTTGAAATGCTCAAGGCCGAGGGTTTTGATGTCGATGAGGATATTCCGGGGCTTCCCACCGCATTTGTTGCGAAAAAATCAAGCGGAGCCGGTCCGCGTGTCGGGTTCATTGCCGAGTACGACGCGCTTCCTCAAATGGGACATGCCTGCGGACATAATTTAATTGCCGCGATGGGTTACGGAAGCGCGGTCACTCTTGCCGCAATGCTTGAAGATTATAAGGGGACGGTGTACCTTTTCGGGGCTCCTGCTGAAGAAACAGGGCGCGGAAAACCGGGGCTTATTGATGGAGGCTACTTCAAGAATGTTGATGTCGCTGTCATGGCGCACCCCATGAAATTTTACGGCTTGAGCTCTCCTCTGATTAACCTCGAAGGGTATGACATAACTTTTCACGGCAGAGCATCACATGCGGGAGGCTCTCCGTCGCACGGGATCAACGCGCTTGACGCGGCCGTCGTTTTTTACACGGCAATAGGTGTTATGCGCCAGCAAGTGCGCGACGGAGCCAGAATACACGGAATAATCACAAACGGCGGAGCTGCGGTAAATATAATCCCCGATACAGCATCTTTGCGCATTGAAATAAGGGATTCGGACATCGTCTACTTCAAAGAACTTGTACAAAGGGTTCTCTCTGCGGCAAAGGCTGCGGCTGTCGCATGCGGCTGCACAGTCGATATCGAAATGTTTGAACCTTCCATTTGCTGCATGAAGAATAATCGTGTGATGCTGGAACTTTTCAAAAAACATCTTATCGAATCCGGCGTGAAGCCCTCTGAGATTGCCGACACTTTTGTCAGCGGAGGGTGCAGTGATATGGGCAACGTCAGCCAGGTTGTTCCTTCCATTCACCCTTGGCTCGGTATGGTGGGGCCCGATTCTGAGGCTCATACCTTGGAGTTTTTGCGTGATGCCGGGGGAGAAAAGGCTGCGTCCGAAGTATTGCGTGCCGTTAAATGTATGGCTGGTTTGGGGCTGGATATCCTCTCAAACCCCGAACTGTTGGCAGAGATAAAGGAAGATTTTATCTGTCAATAGCTTTTGTAAAAGTTATTTTGTGAAGTGCTGCGCGCGGCTTTTGCAAAAAAAGCCGCGCGCTCACGTAAAGCCAATAACCATTGATATCACAGCATTTTAGGACTATTTAGTTTTTAAAAATTGTAAATTAAACCGCTGTTTTACAAAAAATCTGCAAAATATTTTCTTCTTTTATTTCGTTTTTGCACAATTTTACATTTTTTATTTTTTTGTTTTTGCAACAATTTTACAGGGGCGTGTTAACCTTTGCACATTGAAACGGTCATCAGAAAAAAATCTATATACACAAATTCTATTTTACGGAGGTAGTGAGTATGTCAATAGCACAGATTCGTCAGTACATGGTAGACGGAGAAGGAGAAGCAGCGGTAGCACTTGTCAAAGAGGTAATGGATAAGGGTACTCCGGCACAGGAAATTATGAACGGACTTACGGACGAGATGGCTGTTCTCGGACAGAAGTTTGAGAATTTCGAAGTTTTCCTTCCCGACCTTATGATCGCGGGCGATGCTTTCATGCAGATTATGGATGTCCTCAAAGAACACCTCGTCTCCGCAACAGAGGGCGCAGCGGCCAAGACGGTTATCGTCGGAACAGTTAAGGGCGACTACCACGACATAGGCAAGAACATCGTCGGCATAGTTCTCCAGGCTAACGGATTTAACGTAGTTGACCTCGGCGCAGACGTAGACCCGGTTGCATACCTCGAAGCAGCACGCAAAGAGAAGGCTGACGTAGTAGGACTTTCCGCACTTATGACAACCACAATGCCCGGACAGGAAGAGTTCATAAAGATGGTCGCCGATGCGGGCGATAAGGGCAAGTACCTTGTGTGCGTAGGCGGAGCCCCGACATCAGTTGAATGGGCAGAGCGCATCGGAGCCGATGTGTGGTCATTCGATGCATTCGAGTGCGCAGCGAAACTTAAGAAGATTCTCGGCTAATAGCGGTAAACTTTTAGTTTAATTTTATAGAAGCTACTTTAAGGAGGATATTTTACTATGTCTACGTTCAGAATGTGGGAAGTTTTTGCAAAGGCCGATGAGGGCCCTTTCTATAAAGATCAGCCGGAGTGGATGATTAAGAGTTTCATCCCCAACATGAGACGCGTTATCAAAGAATACAACATCAAGTATGACGGACACACAATCGTCAACTGCGACGACGATCTCGCCGACAGAGTGTGGGCCGCAGCAAAAGATTTCTTCATCTCCACCGGCGTTTACAACCAGGACACTCACCGCGTAATGATGTTCACGGAACGCGAAGTGAACGAAATTCTTTATACAAAGCAGCCGAAGTACATGATCGGTGCAGGCCACGACCAGCGTTGGCTCCAGGTTCGCTCAGTAGAAGATAAAGAGCGCCGTCCGTTCCACCTCTTCAGCCCCGACGCAAACTTTAGCACGGATATCCATAAGAAGGCCTGCATGGCATACCTCAAAGAGCCCCTTCTCGACGGACTCTGCGCACCCCTTATCGAAGATTACATGGGACGCAAGGCAACATCAGGAAGCCCGACGGAAGTCGCAGCAGCTATGGAACATGCTATGAACCTCCGCGACGCTCAGCGCCTCGTCGGCAAACCCGATGTGTGGACAGTCTCCGTCGGAACGGCTGAAACAGACCAGGCTCAGATAGCAGCAGCCAATAAGGAATGGGGAGTCCGCCCGTCACACCTCGACGGACGTATGGTCTCTATCCTTACTGAAATGACAACGAACAACGCAATGCTCAACAAGTCCATGCACTACCGTTCATACGGCAACGTGTTCGGAAACCTCTGCGGAGCGATGTTCGGCGGACATGCCGGCGGTACGGAAGGCACAGCAATTCTCCAGACAGCATACAACATCGAAGGCGCATGCCTCTACGGTTCATGCTGGGCGCTGAACTTCCCCTTCCACCTCAAGTGGCAGTCAACGACAACAAGAGAACTCCTCTGGCTCCAGAGCGTACTGAGCCAGGCTATGAGCCGCAACTCAAACCAGATATACCTCAACAACCTCTTTGCAAACGCCGGACCCGGAACAGACCAGCTCTACTGGGAGTGCGCGAACCACGCCCTCGCAACGGAGAGCTCAGGCGGCAACCCGTGGGGAGCTGCAACATGCCGCAACAAGTTCACCGACATGGCAACCCCGCTTGAATCACGCTTCTACCACGAAGTTTCCGAATCTTCATTCAAGAGCCGCCTCACCCGCGCCCAGGCCGACGAGATGTGCCAGAAGATCATGGACAAGTACGAGAAGCTTATCCCCATCGACAACTACGGACACAAGCTCCAGGAAGTCTACGACATGGAACGCCTCACACCGCGTCAGGAATTCCTCGACCATTACAACCGTATGAGAGACGAACTCCACGCACTGACAGGACTCGAGTTCGTATTCTAGGACAATATTTCCCACACACACGCAAAGGGGCGCAGTCTGCCTCTTTGCGTGATACTTATACATATTTTATAGCGGGGTGAGAAAATGACAGGTAAAGAGAGAGTACTTAAAGCGCTGCGTTTTCAGGAAGTTGACAGAGTTCCGTGGGTTCCCTTCACCGGTGTCCATGTTGCTAAGCTTATCGGCTCAGATGCCGAGCAGCTTTTGAAGGACGGAGATATCCTCGTAGAGGCTGTAAAGGCCGCTGCCTCTCGTTATTACGCGGACGGAGTCTGCTCTGCATTCGACCTTCAGGCCGAAGCGGAAGTTCTCGGCTGCGAGCTCCACTGGTGCAAAAATAACCCTCCCGCAGTCACGGGACACGTGCTGGCTCAGGGAAAAACGTTAGAAGACCTTCCGGAGTTCACCAAGGACAAGGGACGTCTTCCTATGTTCTTTGATGCAACCCGCAGACTTGTAAAAGAGCTCGGCGATACCACGGCAGTATTCGGACTCTGCTGCGGTCCGTTCACACTTGCGCTCCACCTTCGCGGCTCCGCATTCATCATGGACATGATGAAGAAGCCCGACGAAGCGCGTAAAGTTCTTGAGTTCTGCGCCGAAATAACGCGCAAAATGGGCGAATGGTACATGGAAACAGGCGCGCATGTAGTCGCGGTTGTTGACCCTATGACAAGCCAGATTGCCCCCAAACATTTTGAAGCTTTTGTCGCTCCCTATGTGAAGCCCGTCATTGACGAGGTTCACGGACGCGGCGGTATTGTGACGCTCTTCTGCTGCGGCAACGCCACAAAGAATATCGAACTCATGATGCAGAGCAAGCCTGACGCAATAGCTTTCGACGAACAGGTTGATTTGCAGTTCGTTAAGGACCTTGCCGAGAAGTACAAGGTCGCGTTCGAAGGAAATATTCCTCTTACGACAACACTGCTTTTCGGTTCGCCGAAGGAGTGCGTTGCTGACATTAAGAAGAGAATAGAGATAGGCGGACGCACAGGCTATATCCTCTCGCCCGGCTGCGACCTGCCCTATGACACCCCCTTCTACAACCTTGAAGCTGTCGGCAAATTCGCCGCAACAGGCGAAGAACCTTCCGACACATCGGGATTCCTCTCGCTCGAAGAGGCTCTTAATCAGGCCGGAGAAGCGGGAGAGGTGTTCGAGGACGTTGTCATCGAGCCCGGCAAAGTATTCATCGAAATAGTAACGCTCGACTCGGAAGGCTGCGCGCCGTGCCAGTACATGTGCGAAGCGGTCAAAAACGTTGCTCCTAAGTACGGAGACAAACTTATGTGGAGAGAGTCCCTTATAAAGAGCGCCGCCGGCATCAAACGCACGATGGCGCTTGGAGTGGCTACGCTCCCGACTCTCCTTATAAACAACGAAGTCGTCTTTGACAACATCACACCGACCGCAGACGATCTTATGAAGGAAATAGACAAGAGACTGTAATTTATACCCGTTCCTGACTTCGTGTACCTGCGGACGGCATTCGGCCCACAGGGTCGCGTGCCGTCCGTTTGCAATAAAAATAGCTTTGAGAACAGAACGGAGGAGTCATTGTGGAGAATCAAACTGTAAAAAGACCCAGTGTGGCAGTTGCATCAGTTGCTTTTATCGGTATTGCGGCAATCATAGGTTATGGATTGTTGGGCCTCAAGATTGATGCGCACGTGCCAATTGCGCTTGCGGCCATTTGGGGAGCTTTGATTGGTAAATATGTGGTAGGCATCACTTGGGAAGATATGGAAATTTCCATCAGCAATGCGATAACTTCCTCAATAGGCGCTCTTCTCATACTTATCGCAATCGGTATGCTTGTTGGTTCGTGGGTTCAGGCCGGTGTTGTTCCCGGAATGATTTATTATGGTTTTAACCTTCTTTCACCCGGTATTTTCCTTACAGCTACACTCATTATATGCTCCATCGTCTCACTGGCCACCGGTTCCTCATGGGGAGTCGGCGGAACGGTCGGAGTCGCACTTATAGGTATCGCGGCCGGTCTCGGAATCCCTGCCCCTCTCACAGCCGGCGTCATCATTTCCGGAGCTTATTTCGGAGACAAAATGTCACCTCTTTCTGATACGACAAACCTCGCTCCCGCCGTATCCGGTTCAAACCTCTTTGACCACATACGGGCAATGGTGTGGACAACAGGGCCTTCTTATGTACTTGTAGTTATAATTACAATTGTTCTCGGACTCGGTTATTCCGGCGGTGGAGCCGGTTTTGATACTTCCCGCATCGCGGCATTCCAGAAGATAATCGCGGCTGAGTTTGATATCAATCCGCTCTACGCGATAATTCCGCCGCTTGTCGTTCTCGTTCTCGCGATAGTAAAGTGCCCGGCTCTTCCGAGTATGATGGCGGGAACCGGTATCGCCTCCGCAATGGCAATGTTCCAGGGCAAGTCGCTCCACGATGCGCTCGTCGCCATCCACTACGGATATTCCTCAACGGTGGCAACGGAGATGTCGGAGACGGCAGTGGAAGCAATGCCCGCGCTTCTCGATAAGCTCCACATCACAGGCATTGCACCTGAGATGGCTCATGAAGTCGCCTCTTTGGTTACTGAGCTGCTCAACAGAGGCGGACTCGACAGCATGATGTGGTCACTCTCGCTCATTATGATAGCTCTTGTTTTGGGCGGCGTGATGGAAAGCTGCCGCTACCTTGACGTTCTTCTCAACCCCCTTCTCTACAGAGTTCGCCGCGCAGGAGACTTTGTCTCGCTCGTCGTAGCGTCCTGCCTGGTCAGCAATATATTCCTCGGCGACCAGTACCTTGCCATCGTCGTGCCGGGGCGTATGTTCAAAACTGCTGTTGCAAAGACAGACCTTTCCCCCAGAATGTTGTCACGTACACTTGAGGACTGCGGCACACTGACGGCTGTTTTGGTTCCCTGGACGGGCTGCGGAGCGTTCCAGTCGGCAGCTCTCGGAGTTCCCACTCTTTCCTATGCTCCCTACTGCTTCCTGAACTACATAAACCCGATACTCGCAATAATCATGACCTACATGGGCATCGGAATTTACTGGGGCAAGGATAAGGCGGATAAGGTGGAAAAGCGCACGGCATTGTTCTTCCCTCGTGAGTCTGAATAAAACAGCATAAGAACTAATAAAAATCAAGAATACCTCATTTTAGCCGGGATAGCCAATCATTATTTTTTATTGATTGCTATCCCGACGATTCATAATAAAAATATCTATAAAATTTATGAATAATAAGGGGATTTAAGGTTGAACAAAATATCGAATAAAAAACTTACAAAAAGTATGAATATTATCGAACTGGATGCACAGACAATATCACCTTGTTCACGCTCTCCATATTACCCCTTTGTCCCCTCATACGGGAAAGGTGCAAATTTATACGATGCAGATGGAAACTGCTACATAGATTTTTCCGCTGCGGCTGCCTCTCTGAATACAGGAACGTGCCACCCTCGTGTTGTATCGGCGATTAAGGAGCAGGCGGAAAAACTGCTATGCTACACAATAGGATATATGTATGAAAATACTTCTGTAAAACTTGCAGAAAAACTGATAGAGTTGGCTCCCGGCGATTTCCCTAAAAAAGTTGCCTATGGGTTGTCAGGTTCAGATACAATAGATGGAGCGATAAAATTTGCAAGAAAATATACCGGCAGAAGCGAAATAATAACCTTTAAAACGGCCTATCACGGCTGTACTTACGGTGCTCTCTCATCGTCCGCAATCTCTCTTAATATGCGTTCGGGGATCGGCCCCATGCTTCCGGGATTTCACCATTTTACATACCCGCAATGCGGCAAGTGTCCGTGGAAAGAGAGTCCGGATACCTGTGCAATGTCATGTCTTGAAGAGATAAAGGAAGCATTTAGCCTGTATTTGCCGGCGAATGAAGTCGCAGCGGTAATCATGGAGCCTATAGGCGGTGACATCGGGATGATAGTACCTCCGGCAAAATATGTTAAAGCCCTTGCGGAGCTTTGCAAAGAGTACGGCATATTGCTTGTCTCCGATGAAGTTCAGCAAGGAATGGGCCGTACGGGAAAATGGTTCTGCATAGAAAATTATGATGTTACACCGGATATAATTACTCTGTCCAAATCATTGGCATCAGGAATGCCCCTGAGTGCAATAATTATGAGAAGTGACATAGCTGACTCGCTTATGGATCCGGCCCACTGTTTTACACTGGCGGCAAATGCTGTATGCTGCAGCGCTGCTCTTGCAACCATATCTGTAATCGAAGATGAAAAACTCATAGAAAAAAGCATAACCAGCGGAAAGCTTATAACCGACATGCTGAATGACCTCAAAAGCACGATAAACATTCTTGGTGAGACAAGAGGTCTGGGGCTCAGTATAGGACAGGAAATATTGTGTGGCAATGAGAATGAGAATAAAAACGCGTGTGCTAAAATATGTTGGCGTTGTTGGGAAAAGGGGCTGATCCTGACATTCCTCGGCGGCAATGTACTTAGAATACAACCTCCGCTCGTTATCACGGAGGATGAAATAGAACGCGGCATTAACATCATCAAAGAGTCTATAGCGGACTACCAAAACGGACTTATCAGCGATGAGGTACTCAGCTTTGCGAGAGGGTGGGCTTAATGGAAAGTTCAAAATGTGTGATAACTTTTCTTCCGTCGAAAACGAGAGCCGAAGCGGAGAAAGGTGAGATTTTAGCGGACGCAGCAGCCCGTTCAGGCGTGAAGATAGACCGCCACTGCGGCGGAGTCGGCGTGTGCGGCAAATGCCGCGTGAAGGAAATTACCGAGGGAGTGCTTGCTCCCATCACGGAAACAGAAAAAAAATTCTTCTCAAAGGAAGACGCATCCTCGGGGCTGCGTCTCTCTTGCTGCGCAAAGATAGTGTCCAGCGGAACTGTAGAAGTAATAGACCTGGCTCACGCATCGGGAAACAAGATATTAAGAGGATTTCCCCGTGAAGTCAGTATAAAATGGGAGCCGGACAAGGGCGGTTACGGCATTGCCGTAGACATAGGAACGACAACTGTCGTCTGTTACCTTGCCGACCTTGGCGCTCACACGGAGATGGACAGCTACTCATTTCTAAATCCGCAGGTATCGTTTGGGGACGACGTAATCTCTCGAATTGCGTTCTCTTCACAGCCGGGCGGTCTCACCATGCTGCAAAGCTCGATTGTGAGCGAGATGGACGCCGCGTTTTCCGTGCTTGCCGAAAGAAACGGCATAGCAAAGGAGGAAATTACGGAAGTAGTAATCGCAGCCAACACCGTCATGGAGCACCTTTTTGCGGGAGTATCACCTGCCGCCATAGGACGCAGTCCATATAAACCTGAATTTTTGACCCATGAACCGATCACTGCATCGGATCTCGGGCTTCACATAAACAAAGACGCAGTTGTAAAACTCCTGCCAAACGCGGCGGGATACGTCGGCGCGGATATCGTGGCCGGTGTTGCCTCCCTCGATATGGACAAAGAGTCCAAAATGAGAATTCTCGTCGATATCGGCACGAACAACGAAATCGTAATAGGAAATCAAGACGGCCTTTTCTGCTGTGCGACAGCCGCAGGCCCAGCTCTTGAGGGGGCGCGCATACTCTATGGAATGAGGGCATCCGAAGGGGCAGTGGAAAAGGTGTGGCTCACGGAGGACGGGCTTGCCTGCAAGACAATAGGAGATGTTCCGGCAAAGGGCTTGTGCGGGTCGGGGCTGATAGATGTGATAGCCCTGCTTGTAGATAACGGAATCGTAAACAGAAGCGGGCGTATGCAAAAGCATGATGAGTGTACGGATGAGCGAATAAAACGGCGCATAGATACGGACGAAAAGGGCATGGTGCGAATCCTGCTCACCGACCTTGAAAACCCCGTATATCTCACACAAAAAGATATCCGCGAAGTCCAGCTTGCAGTAGGAGCCATCAAGGTTGGAATATCCGTCATGCTCGAGCACAGGGGAGTTACTCTCGAAGACATAGACGAGGTACTCCTTGCCGGCGCGTTCGGAAACAACATAAACATTGAAAGCGCGGTCACTGTCGGTCTGCTGCCCGATGTGGAGCATAACAAAATTACGGGAGTCCGCAACTCATCGGGCTACGGAGCGTACCTTGCTCTTGCTTCCGCCCCCTTCTGCGCGTCTGCCGAGGGAACTATGAGAAAAATGAAATATGTGGAACTCTCATCACTGCCCGACTTCCAAAAACGCTTCGTAACGGCTATGCTGTTCTAAGACAGACATTCGGCAAAACGGAGGAAAACGATGAAAAGTATAAAAATTCTCTACTCCCCCGAAGGGGAAACCATTTTGGAAAAAGAGAGCCGCCCGATGGAGGTTGACCTCACCAGCGTCAAAACTCATTACGCCGCTCTCGGCGAAAGGCACGAAAAGCCGTTTGAAAAATTCATGGACTTTTGGAACGGGGAGGCTTATGAAAAGTTTTTCAACCCCAAAGCAAGAGTCCTGAGAATGGAAAGAGAAAAAGCGGAAGAAATATTCGGCAGCGAGTTTCTGTGCGGCGACACAAAAGTTAAAGAGATAGTTCTCGCGATATGGACCATAGGCAGAGACTTGGAACAAGAAAGCAGCAACCTCATGTCCTCGTCCGGAGACATAATGACAGGCTTCCTGCTCGACGTCGCAGGCTCCGTGGCTCTGTACAATATGCACGACGTGATTGTGAACTGGGTTCGAGAAAACATCGCCGTCCCCGAAAACAGCTTCGTCGTACGCGAATTCTATCCCGGCTTTGACAGCGTGAACCAGAACATGATGGGGCGAGTCGTTGCGGCAAGCAACGCCGCCGAAACAATCGGAGTCGAAGCGCGCTGCGACTCACTGCTGTCTCCGAGAAAGACACAGTGCTCATTCATAGGAATAGATACAACTGAAAGGGAAAATCTGGTAACTGCCGTGCCTTGTAATCCGTGCAACGGAACAAGATGTCTCTACTACCAGCTCGGCGGCTGCCACATGCAGGTATTTAAAAAATAGAGTGTATTGCGGAAAACAGAACTTTTATATATAATCGGAAAAGTTGCTTTATAAACTCTGCTTTAAACATCTGAAAGGAGGAAAGGCTATGGCGTGATTTGACGTGTACGCACCCGTGCATCGGTGCTTTGCCACGCGGCCTTCTTTCGGATACGGAGTTCTCTTTTCCCTCATTTCGTCTTGCTGACGGAATATTCTGTAATTCCTGTCCATGAATAAAATGTACAAACTCTATTCTTATGGCGTACTCATAAGAACGTAGGTTTGTGCGGAAGGCCTTCACGCAAAATGTTTGGAAGCTGAGCATTATATCCAAATTTTGAGGAGGTCAACAATGAATCGTTTACTAATGTCCAAAAACGGTCCGGCAATCGCAGGACTTATAATCGGTGTGCTGGCGGCGCTTCTTGTCAAATTCGGCAACCCCGGAAACATGGGTGTTTGCGTCGCTTGCTTTACCCGTGACGTGGCGGGCGCGCTCGGGCTTCACCGCGCTGCCGTAGTGCAGTACCTTCGCCCTGAACTTGCGGGCTTCATTCTGGGCGCATTTGTCTCTGCTCTTATCTTTAAAGAATACCGTCCCCGCGGCGGTTCCTCGCCTATGGTGCGCTTTGGTCTCGGCTTCTTTGCCATGATAGGCGCGCTCGTCTTTCTCGGCTGCCCGTGGCGTGCATATCTTCGCCTTGCGGGCGGGGACTACAACGCATTTGCAGGCATAGCCGGTCTTATCGTGGGTATTGCCATAGGCGTCGGATTCCTATACAAGGGCTTCAGCCTCGGCGCGGCTCGTTCCAACCCTAAAATGGCGGGACTCGTCATGCCCCTTATAGCCCTTGCCATGCTGGCTCTTCTCGTCATAAAGCCCCTATTCGGAGCGGACGGAACGGGACCCATATTCTTCTCCGAAAAAGGTCCGGGAGCAATGCACGCGCCCCTTATAATCTCTCTGGGGGTAGGCCTCCTTGTAGGCTGGCTTGCTCAGAGAAGCCGCTTCTGCACCGTAGGAGCCATACGTGACCTCATCATGATAAAAGACGGTCACCTCTTCAAAGGGATAGCCGCATTCATAGTGGCCGCCTTTGTCACAAACATGGCTTTGGGTCAGTTCAAAACCGGCTTTGAAAATCAGCCGGTCGCACACACCATGCAGATGTGGAACTTTATGGGCATGGTGCTCTCGGGGCTTGCATTCACACTCGCAGGCGGCTGCCCGGGACGCATGTTCATAATGTCAGGCGAAGGCGATGCCGATGCGGGAATCTTCATCATGGGAATGCTTGTAGGAGCCGCATTCGCTCATAACTTCAGCCTTGCAAGCTCGGGGACCGGCGTCGGCGCGTTCGGAATTCCCGCCACGATAATAGGTCTCGTCTTCTGCTTTGCCGTAGGCGGGCTTTTCCTGAACAAGGTAGACTAAGGGGGTAACAAACATGGCTTCTAAAACAGTTGACGCCCGCGGACTCTCATGCCCGCAGCCGATAGTTGAAACAAAAAGAGTATTGGACAAAACATCGTCAGGTACGGTAGAAGTGCTGGTGGACACGGTGACGTCCAGAGAAAACGTCCTCAGATTCGCTGAAAATGCCGGTTGGAAGGGTAAGTTCGAAGAAAACAAAGAGGGCTTCAAAATAATACTCACCAAATAGAATAGTAATAAGATACACGTCAAGGGGCGCTCCGCAGCAGGGAGCGTCCCTTTTACGTTTTTATAAAGAATCGCAAAATGCTATAATACCCGAAAAGGAAGGCGGGATTGACGTGGAAAAGTGCGCATGCAAAGGTTCGTTTCTTGAGCGGTTTATACAGCCTGCAATATTGATGTGCCTTGCCACAGAAAACCTGCATGGATTCTCCCTGCTCAAAAAACTCTCGGAAGAAAAATACATCTCAAGCGGCGGAGCCGTAGACCCCACGGGGCTATACAGAACTCTTAAAAAAATGGAAACGGCAGGGCTTCTCACCTCGGAATGGGACATGGAAAGCGCGGCTCAGCCGAGAAAAACATACGCCATCACAGACGAAGGGCGCAAATGCCTGGTAAACTGGGAGACCACTCTCTATGGCTACAGAAACAGCATCGACAGACTCGCGCGGTCAATATCCGACGTCCTGGACCACGACCCTGCCTGTCGCGCAAAATGTCTCTGCTCCGCCAAACATAAGAAATAGCTCGGTTTTGTAAAAATACATTCTCTTTTAACGGAGAGGTGAGCCTCAGATGTCAGAAACAGACCTTATACAGGTTCTAAAAGGTCTTATTGAAAAATTTGAATACGAGTTGGTTGAATTCAAAGAGGCCGGAAATGACTTCGATAAAGATAAAATTGGCAAATATTTTTCGGCCATAAGCAATGAGGCCAATCTTAAGGGCAGTCAGTACGGTTGGCTTATATTTGGTGTCCGAAATAAAGACAGAGCAATAACCGGATCTGCATATCGCAATACTCACGGTCTTGATATTCTTAAACATGAAATAGCACAAGGTACAAATGGTGGTGTAACATTTATAGACATCTTTGAAGTCTATCCTTTTGTCAACGGAGAGCACAAAAGGGTGGTCATGTTTAAAATTCCGGCTGCTGTCACAGCAATGCCAACAACATGGAACGGACATTTTTATGGACGTAACGGGGAGTCGTTGGTTTCGCTTTCATTGGATGAGATTGAAAGAATAAGACATCAGGAAAACAGAGATTGGTCAAAACAGATCATAGCTAATTCCTCAATAGAATATCTTGATCCCGATGCTGTGCATCTGGCCAGGAAAAATATAATAGAAAAATCATCCAAAGAACACATCTTGCAAGAATTAAAGAAAATGTCAGATGAAGAATTATTGACAAAATATCGTCTTATCGTAAATGGAAATCTGACAAACGCCGCAATGGTGTTGCTGGGCAATGAGAGATATGAATATGTGATTGAGCGTCCGCCGCAAGTTGTATGGAGGCTGTATGGGTCGGAAGGCAGGGATCTTGGCTACGAGATGTTTAACATACCCTTTATCACGGTAGGAGAAAGGGTTTACTCTAAAATTAGGAATCTTTTATATCGCTATATGCCCAATCAGAGAGTACTGTTTCCGGTTGAAACACAGCAATACGAACAATCCGTTTTTTATGAGTTAGTCAACAATTGTATTGTACACCAGGATTATTCAATGGGAGCAAGAATTTATGTGAATGAATTCGAAGATAGGATTAAACTCACTAACCCCGGGGTTTTTTTACCGCAGGATGTATGTTTGGTGTTGAGCCCAAGCTATTCGCCTCCGTTCTACCGCAATCAATTGCTCGCAAGCGCGATGGCTGCCTTGGGTATGATTGACAGCATGAGTATGGGAATACGTAATGTTTTCAACATCTTGCGAAAGAAATGTTTTCCAATGCCTGACTATAATATTGAACATAACCAAGTATCAGTAACAATTTTTGGACGGGTAATAAATATGGATTACACAAGGCTGCTCTTTGATAACCCTAATTTTGACTTAAACACCGTGTACCTCATTGACAGAGTACAAAAAAATGAACTGCTTAACAAAGAACAGACAAAATACCTTAGGAAGCTAAAAGTAATTGAAGGGAAATCCCCACACATCTACATATCGGCAAAAATAGCAGAATCAATAGAAGATCAGACACAATATATTAAAAATAAAGGTTTTGACGATAACTACTATAAAAAATTAATAGTTGACTATATTACTAAATTTGGAGCGGCAAGCAAACAAGATATACGTAAATTACTGCTTAATAAACTATCTGATATTTTTAATGATAAGCAAAAAGAATACAAAATAACAAACTTACTGAAGGCGTTGAAACGTGACGGAATTCTTGCTCTGGATTCCCCTATTCATCAGACAGCAAGGTGGGTAATTAAGAAATAAAAAAATATTTTACCCAAGATTTTACCCACGCAAATGAATTAAAATCAGATTACGACAGGGTTTTGCTGTGTGTCTGGAAGTCAGCAAAGAGTATAGTTTACCCAAAATTGTATCTGCGCGCATAAGTGGAGATGGTTACAAAAAGCAGCCGGACTCAACAAATGACCGTTCTAGTTTTTTGTGTAAATATCTCAATAAAACCTAAGTAAAATTAAAAACTGACAGCACCGTTGTTGGCCGGGCTGCAGTTTTATGTTTTTTCCTGACTTTACCATAGGCCAAACATAAGAAATAGCTCGGTTTTATAAAAATACATTCTCCTCATAGCTTTCATTTTTATCAATTTGTTGACTTTGAAAAGGAACCTCTCAACTGCTATACTATACATATAGTATGTATCTATACAGTTGTGTTTTTTTACAACGCACTATCGGAGGCAGTAAAATGACAAAGGATGAAGCTATCGAACTCATTGAAAGAATTCCGTACATATGCACGGCAAACATGCCAAGCAGCAAAGACCGCCTTGAATTCTACAGACGCGCCCTCCTGAAAAAAGATCCGGTGCAGTGGATTCATGTCATAAAGACAAATTACATTTGCAAAAACAGCATGCACGGCGAAACGATGCGCATACTGGAAGAAGAGTATACTGCACGCGCAAAGAGAATGCTGCATAAAGAACTTGCCTCAGCCCTTGAGATAGATGAATCTGAAGTTGAAAAATTTATAAATAACTACATAGACAAAAATATTAAAAACTTGTAAATTCCGCTGATTCGGCGTGTAATCAGCAATCCCGAAGTACCTGCACCTGCATCTCTGTCAGGTATTCTTTTGTGCGTGATGTATATCTATTATCTACTTTATATATCTCAAAAGGCTCGCCTATCTGCAAATTCATCTGCTTTGAGTACTCGTCTATCCTTGAAAGGCAGCGATAATTTCCGCTGTAATTTCCTCTGTAGAAACAGGAAAGATACTTTCCCTGCGGAAGTGAAAAATCGCAATCCGCCGTATCCTCCTCCAAAACAAAAAAAACGGAGAGGAATACATTCAGCTTTCCCGGCTCATCACCTTCACGGGACATAAAGGCTCCTATCTCCAAATTTCCAATCTCCGGAATATTAAGCTCATGCTTCCTGTGAAGTTTCTTTATAACCACGTCCATCTCCTCGTCCCTCGTAATCCTTTCGCTGAGCTTGACGCACTTTCGTTCGGGAAAATCCTTAAGGTGCACTGTGTCGGCTTCAACGGACATACTCCCATCCAAAAACGCAATACGTCGCTTTATTGCTTCCTGCCTTGTACGGAGTTCGCGAACGCGCTCACAGAGCAGAGACTCCTCCTCATGCAAAAGGCTCAGAGTGTTCTCTATGCTTTGACAGTCGAGATACTCCTTTATCACTGCCACAGGAAAATCAAGCTTGCGCAAATCGCGAATCACATTCAGCTTATAAACATCCTTTAAGTTATACAACCGATAGCCGTTTGTATCCCGCTTCGGCGTTAAAATTCCTATCTTCTCATAATAACGCAGTGCATCAGGCCCGATGCCATACAGCTTGGATATCTCGCTTATCTTGTAATAATTTTTCATAACACATACCCTCCCGCTACAAATTCGCACTTGACCTTAGTACAACACCAAGGTTTATCCTACACCATAAAGCGGGTGAATGAAATGAGAAAAATAACACACGAAGAGAGAAAAAAAGAGCTCATAAAAAAACTGCTGATGAAAGTTGCATTTATACTTGCGGGAACGGCAATTGCATCCTTCGGAATATACAACATACACCGGCAGACAAACATAACGGAAGGCGGAGTGCTTGGCAGCATACTTCTCCTGCACCACTGGCTGGGAGCGTCTCCCGCCATAATAACTCCCGTACTTGATATAACATGCTACGCAATGGCATACAAATGTCTAGGCAAATCATTTATAAAATGGTCCCTATTCTCAACCATGTGCCTTGCGGGATTCTTTAAGCTGTGGGAACAATTCCCGCCGATTATTCCGGACCTCTCTGCATACCCGTTGGCCGCGGCTGTCTTGGGCGGAATATTTGTCGGTGCGGGAGTCGGCATAATCATACGCCAAGGCGGTTCAAGCGGCGGCGACGACGCTCTTGCTCTGACAATCTCGCGCGTCACAAACTGGCGCATATCGCAGTCATACCTGGTAACAGACATAACAGTTCTGCTGCTCTCCCTAAGCTACATTCCAATAACGCGAATAGCATATTCCCTAGTCACGGTAACAGTCTCATCCGTGCTGATAGACATAGTACAAAAAAAGGAATTCGTATGCACGGAAGAGGGGTATGAATAGAGGAAGTGATTTTAGATATAAAATATCATAAAAATATACACAAAGACACCTTGATAGGGTTGACAATTCTGACTATGGTCATACAATATCAAGTGGATATATCCAACGCAAGTGTTTCCCAAATTTCAGTAAATATATCGTTCTGCGTGTAAGGATTTACATTGAGATAGGTTGTTCATTGACTTTAATTTAGGGAGATGATTTAATGTCTGTCTGTCTGTCTGTCTGTCTGTCTGTCTTCGTAGGAAGGTCTTACTGCGTTCGCTGACATTTGCTTTCCTCGCTCTGTTCTTGTGTGCCAGTTCCTCTTCTGCCGCAATTAAGATTAATTTTGTAGCATCCGGCGATGTTGACAAAACTGAAGTTTCTTTTGACGTTTACGAATCGTGTACCACAAATCTAACACCGGCATCAATCGATGAACTTACGCCTGTTACCGCAGAAGGTGATGGTACATATAAGTTCAACACCGCAGGAACGTATAGTTACCATGTACGCGGAAGTGGTTATTACGGTGTTTATAAGATATTCAATGTTACGTCTGCTGAAGCTACCGCCTCTCCTGACACGTCCAAAGATATGGTCATCGAAACCGGAAAAATCGCCGGAAATGGTTTTGAGCCATGCAACCCAAACCTTGCTGATGTCCCTACAACATATGCAAAAAATTATGAGCAAGTATTAGGAGTATGGACAAACGAAATATTGAACAAATTCTCTACCGACTCTCTAGTGGAATATAGTGCATTTACGACTCCCGCATTTACCTCAACATTAAAAAAACATGAATTTACATCACAGGTCGCAATGATGTCCTTCCTGAATACATCTGTTGCTGCAAATCCAAATATGCACCTGTTCAGCCTTGGAAAGACGGCAAACTACAAGTTTGACATGCCTATAGTCGTCTTTACCTCGTCAACAGTTCCTTCCGGTGCAAAATTTGATGATGTGGCAAAGATAATCAGGAATAACGGAAAACTAAACGTTTGGTATCAGGCTCAAATCCACCCGAACGAACCTGCTTCCGGTGAAGCTGCCCTCGCCATGATTAAAGAAATGGCAGGTGCTTATGGAACAGAAGTTCTCAAGAAGATAAACCTTATTGTTATTCCTCGTATGAATCCCGATGGCTCATACCTCTTCACACGTGCAACTTACGGCGGTTTTGATATGAACCGCGACCACATGAGAATTCAGGCGGTTGAACTGGACTATGTCCATAGAGCTTTCACAAAGGTTATGCCGGAGGTTGCCATTGACGGACATGAATTTACCTACTATGGTGTAACTTCGGATGACAAAGGATTCTACATGCGTAACGCATACGATATTGAAGCCACGCCTGCAAGCAGTTTAAATAATGACATAAGCGTCAATGCGTTTGCAATGAACAAGGTATCGGTGAATCTTCACAAAGCATTAAAAGATGCGGGTCTCAGAAACTATCACTACGGATACACCGTTAACAACCCTATAGGGCGTGCTTACTATGGTCTGTTTAACTCCATTTCAGTTCTCGTAGAAACTCGCGGTATCAGAGCAGGACGGCAGAATTTTGAACGCCGCGTATTTTCACAGTTTACTGCCGCGAAATCTATTATAAACACATCTGTAGCAAGTGCGGGTGAGATAAGAACAATGGTAGCAGACGCAAGGGCTAAGGTAGTTGCGAAGGGTGCAAAATATGATGCGGATGACAATGTCGTTCTTTATCAAACAGCCTCCGGTTCAACAAAAACAGCTTATGTTTGCGACATGGCACAGTTCTATATGGACGGCAGTGAGCGTGCAGTGTCAAAAGACGTTGCGGATAATATGAATGATACTGTACTAAGAAACAGAGTTCGTCCTACAGCATACATCCTCCCGAAAGACATGCCGTCGCTTGATGTTGCCCTATCAATCCTTGATTCACAGGGCGCAGAATATTATGAAATAGCACCCGGAACTGCGGCATCTGCCGATCAGTACTACTATGTCGGAACATACACAAATCCCAATACCGCTAAAGTAGTAGGTTTTGAAGCTGGTTTACGTCCTGAAGCTAAAGTCACTTTCAGCAAGGGTGCAATCGTAATCCCGATGGATCAGGTTGCCGGAAATGTTATAGCCATGCTTCTTGAACCTGACGTGAACGACAGCAATGGATACAACGGAACATTCGTCCAGTCGAAGATAGTTACTTATGACCCCACTTCGAAAAACTTCCCATATTATCGTTATACGATAGATAATCCGAGAAGTTCTCTGCCTGCACCTTCAACACCAGGAGGCAGCAGCAGCGGCGGTTGTAACGCAGGATTCGCAGTTCTGTTGCTCATACTTGTTGTTCCCACTGTAATGAAAAACAGAAAGAGCGCGTAACACCGTAACCGGCAATAAGCAATTACTACAGTAATAAAAAGGTATTTTAAGAGGAAGCCCGTGTAATACGAGCTTCCTCTTGTGTATCACAAAATAATCTTACTACGGAGTAAGCGTCAAAAACCCCGTACATGGAAATCATCCATAATACGGGGTATTATTGTTTTGTAGTTGGTATGGTTTGGTGGGAGCGTAGGTGTTTGTCTCAGTTTCCTGTGTCTTGGGTTTGCTTTGCCATACACGCAGTGTATCAGGCAGTTCATTGCTCCATGGCAGCAGTGTATGGTATTTGTCCTGCCGGATGTTGGGCATGGTTTCAAATATGTGTTTGAGGTAGTCATAGGGTTTGAGTCCGTTTTGTTTGGCTGTCTCAAGTATGCTGTAGATTACAGCACTTGCTTTCGCACCTTTGGGGGTGCAGCTGAATAGCCAGTTTTTTCTGCCTATGACAAAGGGTTTTATGGCTCGTTCCGCTTTGTTGTTGGAGATTTCGAGTCTGCCGTCTTTATAGTAGGTTTCAAGGTATGGCTTTTGTTCCATTGTGTATATTACGATGCAATGAGAACAGTGTTCCGTTGCATACGGAGCACTGTTCCGTTTTTGATGGAACGCTGTTCCGTTCTTAGTGAATACAGTGTCGCATACAACTCCGAATGTTACGCGGAGAAGTATCCCCGCGTAACAAGGTTATGTTTTGTTAGACCTATAACCCTTGACGTTTTCTCATAGATTCACCGCACATTACTATTTTATGAGAACGGTGGGCGAAAACCGTTGAAAAACGGTGTGTCGTTGATTTTGCTTTTAAAGCCGCCCCTAAGGAAGGCCAGAGAGCCAAAACGATGCTTTTGCGTTTTGTGCGAATCGGCCGGTTGTTACATTTGGAAATTGCTCTTAAAGCCTTCCCTAGGGGGAAGGTGGCGGCGGATGCTTTTCCGACGACGGTTGAGGGTGCTTTTGACTTTTGGGGTTTGGCTCTAACTTACGGTAAAAATGCAAAACCAAGGTCAAGAACACCCTAATGCTGTCTGAACCGATACCTGAACATTAATATCCATAGCCAATACTTTAGCTATTTATACAATATTAGCCAATTTTGGATAATATGTCAGAAGAATCGTCGAGCAATGGCGGAAAGGGACAAATGATGGCAAACTGCGGCAATATTTTACTCCCTTGCACATATGCTAACTATATGTTATCCTTATACATATAATATGTTATCTAGTATGAGAATCGCATGACATACGGCTACTCGGAAAACAGCACAGCAAGAGCTCTCAAGAGCTCTCAAGAGCTCTCAAGAGCAACAACATTTTCAAGAAGCACATTATGGAGAAATTTAA
>CAZBYL010000025.1:0-33042 GCA_964496275.1 uncultured Synergistaceae bacterium
TAGGAGTGATTGTGTTGGCATGTGCGGGAAATGAAGCGGAAGCAAAGGCAAAGCGTCAGGTAGCTACGTTCGATACTTCGATGGGAACTTTCAAGATTGAGCTTTATAACGACCTTGCGCCTAAGACAGTGAAGAATTTTACGGACCTTATCGGCAAGAAGTTCTATGACGGAATTATCTTCCACAGGGTAATCGACCAGTTTATGATTCAGGGCGGATGCCCGCTAGGAAGAGGTACAGGCGGTCCGGGCTACACCATTGACGACGAGTTCGGCAAGGGTTTGAAGCATGACAAGCCGGGAATTCTTTCCATGGCAAACGCGGGTCCCAATACGGGCGGCTCACAGTTTTTTATCACGCTTGTTCCGTGCCCCTGGCTTGACGGAAAGCACGCGATATTCGGACATGTTATCGAAGGCATGAATGTCATAGAGGCAATAGGCAAGGTTCCCACGGATTCACAGGACCGTCCTCTTAAAAAGGTCATTATGGAAAAGGTAACTGTGAAATAAATTTTTGAGAGAACATAGCGCGGCGCGGTGCAGAACCGCGCCGCTTTTTTATTCTTTTATTTTTTAGCCAAGTCCGAGACGCGCCTTGACAGGCAGAAGTACCGACGCACTCTCTGCCGTCACCATGAGCTTGTCTCCGGACATAAGGCGCGTCACTCCGCTAGGGGTGATGCTGCCGCTGTTTTCTCTCTGTATTATGAGAATTCTGGCTTCCTGCGGAAATTTCAGATCCTTCACCATCATTCCCACGGCGGAAGAACCGGACAATACCCTCATTTCATACAGAGCTCCCGATATTTCGTCTGCATAGTCCGTAAAGGTTCTGGCGACAAGACTTCTGTCGTCATCGTCAAGCTGGTCAAGAAGTTTTGCAATTGGGCGCAGCATTGAGCCCTGAATTATTACCGAAGTGAGCGAAATAAAAAACACAAGGTTGAATATCGTGCTGCCTGCCGTGACTCCCTCTGTAAGCGCATACACGGCAAAGACTATCGAAGAAGCGCCTCTGAATCCGACCCATGAGACAAGGAGTTTACCCTTGAAGCTGTAGCCGAAGAAGTGGAGCATGGGAAAGACCGCAAGAGGACGAACTATAAACATTAGCACCGCCGAGATAATAAGCCCCGGCACCATGACAGAGGGAAGCTGAGACGGAAATACGAGAAGCCCCAGAGTGAGGAACGCCGTAATCTGCATGAGCCATGAGAATCCGTCGAAAAAGCGTACGGTGGCTCTTTTCTCTTTCATAGGTCTGTTGCCCATGACTATACCTGCTGTGTATATTCCCAAAAATCCGTTTCCGTGCATTATTTGTACGGAAGAGTATATAAAAGCCGCGATGACCACTGCGACAACCGGATATAGCCCCTCGCTGCTCAGGCGCACCCGCTCCATTATTTTGGAACCTGCGCGGCCAAGCAGATATCCCATGACAAGCCCGACAGAGCCTTGCAGCAACAGCATTTTTACAAGTGATAAAACCCCTTGTTCAGGGGACAGCATAAGAGCCAAAACAGATATGGTCATCATGTAAGCCGCAGGATCGTTAGCGCTGCTTTCAAGCTCAAGCAGCGGAGCCAGATTGCCTTTTAGGTTTAATCCGTTGGAACGGAGGATAGAAAATACCGACGCTGCATCTGTACAGGAAACGACGGAGCCGAGCAGAAGCCCTTCAAGGAGAGAAAGCCCGACAAGAAAGTGAGCCGCTGCCCCTACAAGGACGGCTGTTATCACGACCCCGAGAGTCGCAAGAAGAGTTCCGGGAAGCAGCACCTCTTTTATGGATTCCCAGCGCGTGGCCATGCCTCCGGCAAACAGAATGTAGCAGATGGCGATATTTCCTATGTTTCCGGCAAGGTGAGCCTCGTCGAAATACACTCCGCCTAGGCCGTCCGAGCCCAGGAACATTCCCGCGAATATAAAAAACACAAGAACGGGAATACCTATACGGGTCAAGTAGCGGCTGAAAATTATGCAAAAAAGGAGTATCGATGAGACAAACAAAATCATATTGTCGGCAGTTACCACAGGGCTCACCATCCATTCCGGCAGATTGTATTTAATGTACCATATTTCTAAGAATTACGATATTGTAATAATTGCGCGAAAAGAATATCTATTTGGCGCAATTAAAAAGGCTATAATAGCGTCAGGCATTTATATGAGAAAGGAAGTCGGGAAATGAAAATTATAGATTTCACACACACAATATCGGAAGATATGGCAGTATATCCCGGAACTGAAAAACCCCGTCTGTCTGCTGCGTCAACGTACGAAAAGGATGGATTTAAAGAGACTCTGCTCACAATGTTTTCACACACCGGAACTCACATGGACGCACCGGCACACATATTTGAGGGACGCACATATTTGAACTTGCTCCCGATAGAGCATTTCGTAGGCAAGGCTCTTGTGATAGACTGCTCCGACATCAGAGCGGGGGGACAAATTACCATGGATAGGGTCAAAAAATACAGGGACGCTGATTCGGCGGAGTTTCTGCTTTTCCGCACGGGTTGGGATAAAAAATGGGGGACGGAGGATTACTTCGGAGATTATCCCTGCATAACGCATGAAATAGCGGAATACCTTACGAGCAGCGGCAAAAAGGGCGTCGGGATAGACACGATAGGCATAGACCCGATAAGCGATGTTAATTTGACGGTACACAAGCTGCTTTTTCAAGAGCATGACATAGTAGTAATAGAAAACCTGACGGGGCTTGAGCAAGTAACGGAGGGACTTTTTACGTTCTGCGCGCTTCCCATGAAGTACAAAGATGCGGACGGAGCGCCTATAAGAGCCATAGGAATACAGGATTAAAAATGCCGCAGGAAAAAGCCCGCCCAATATCAATCAGGTATCTTCTCTCGCTGAGAGGCAAGCATATTTTAGGGATAAACCCGCCGGTACAGGATTTCGCTTTCTTCGATCTGTGGTCTAAGCCCGTTGGGCTTCTCTATCTTCTGGAGCGGATGCGGGAGAACGGGAATCATGTCTCATTTATTGATGCGATACATGAGGGCGCTTGCGGCAAAAGGAGTTTTGGCCGAGAAAAGATTGCCTCCGAGGAGATTGAAAAACCGCAGGTATATAGGGATATCGAGAGAAAATATCACAGATTCGGACTTTCCGGTGATGCGCTGAGAGCTCGTATCAAGGACGTCGGAACTCCGGACATTGTATTCGTGACTTCTATGATGACATATTGGTATGGCGGCGTTAATTACCTTATGGAGCTGCTGAGCGAATGTCTGCCGAACACTCCGATAGTACTGGGCGGAGTGTATGCTCGCCTCTGTCCGGAGCATGCTGCAGCGCTCGGGTCTGATTTTATAGTGACAGAGAGCTGGGAGCCTGATGTGCCTTTTCCCGCGATGTCTTTGTATAAAACATTGCCGTACGGAGTCACAATGACATCCTTCGGCTGCCCCATGTCCTGTGAATACTGTGCGTCGCATCTGTTGTGGCCGCGATATCGGCGCAGGACACTCGGCTGCGTGGCAAGAGAAGTTGATAGTCAGGTGCAGCTTGGTGCACGTGACATCGCATTTTATGACGATGCACTTCTGATGGACAAAAAAGATTATTTTTATCCTATGTGCAGGGACTTCCAAAAAAGATACGAGGGCAGCATAAAATTCCACACGCCTAATGGTCTGCATGTTCGCATGATAGACGGAGAGTGCGCACACCTGATGAAGGAGACGGGATTTGCGACAATCCGCCTCTCTCTGGAAAGTATAGACCCGAAACTTGCAGGAACAAGCAGCGGAAAGGTCGCTCGGGAGGAATATGCTTCGGCAGTGAAGAATCTGCGTGAATCGGGCTATACGAGAGAGGACTGCGAAACGTACATACTTCTGGGGCTTCCTGGGCAGAGTACGGAGTCTGTGGAAGATACTATAAAATTTGTTCACGACTGCGGCGGCAAACCCAAACTGGCGGAATTTTCGCCCATTCCGGGGACAAAATCCTTTGAGGAAGCCGTAAAAAAGCTGCCGGAGCTTGCGCACGAGCCCCTTTTGCAGAATAACTCAGTCTACTCGTCTTGGATATCGGGCGAGATATCCCCTGAAGCGCTGCAAAAACTGAAAGATATGGCAAGAATTTCCGAAGCGCCCGAGCGGTAGAAAATCCGGACAAAGCTTGAGTTTGAAATTAAATCGATTGCAAACAACAAGTGAAATCAAATATCCCAAAAATGCGAATAATACATACGCATTTAATGCCGGAATGAATAGGTATAAATATCCATACACAATATGTGCCGTGGTTTATAATAAAGTAGTCATTAGAAAATCGGAGGTGTTTTTTATGGATAAAATTGCTCCCTCAGAGTTCCCCATTGCAGAAATAATTGCCAAAAGATGGAGTCCTCGCGCATTTCTGGACAAACCTATTGAAAAAGAAAAGATACTCTCACTCTTCGAAGCGGCACGCTGGGCTCCCTCTGCCTACAACGAACAGCCTTGGCGTTTTATAGCGGCTACGAAGGATGATTCTTACGATTACACAAAGATGCTCTCCTGTCTTGTAGATGCAAACCAGGCTTGGGCAAAGGCGGCTCCGCTGCTTCTCATACTTGTGGTGAAGCGCGATTTTGATTTTAACGGCAAACCCAACAGATGGGCGCAGCATGACTGCGGATTGGCTCTCGAGAACCTTCTTCTCGAAGCCGTGGAACTTGGGCTTGCGGCTCACCCAATGGCGGGCTTCTCGGTTGACCTTGTCCGTTCCGGTTACTCCGTGCCCGAGGAATATGAACCCCTTGTCGCCGTAGCGGTGGGATACCCCGGAACGTCGGATATGCTTGAAGGCGTTCTCCGCGAAAGAGAAGAGGATCCGAGAGAGAGAAAGGCGCTTGCAGACCTTGTCTTTACCGCGAAGTGGGGACAGCCCGTATAGAACGACACTCAGATTCAGCTCCATACCAAGCCGACGCCGATATCAGCGTCGGCTTTTTAGGTTATAATTACAGGCGCAAAGGCGGTGCTTAAAATTGAATTTGAAAAAAATTATCACACTCATACTTATTGTCTTTATTATCTTTTCATCCGCGGCAGCGTTGTTTGCCGACGGAGGCTCTGCGCAGCGCGATGAAGATTCCGGACTGAATACATTTCTTTCCGTTATTAACGCATGGGGAACCTTTCTCGCACGCATAACCGGATCTTACGACTCTTTGGATCACATCAGCAGATTTTCAGAACTTGCCCGCGCCTGGCACGACTTTGTTGAGGCGGACGGTTTCAGCCCTATGAGTTTCTTCCGTATGATACTTGGAATATTCGGCATCTCCGTCTTTTCCGCACCGGACGCGCCCAATGTACCAAGCGGAGGCACGGGTGAGAGCTACACGCTATGAAATCCTTCGTCTACATTTTGAGATGCAGTGACGGGACACTATACACCGGCTGGACAAATGACATAGAGCAGCGCCTGTCGGCACACAATTCCGGCAAAGGCGCAAAGTACACAAGGGGCAGGACGCCGGCGGAGCTGGTGCATCTTGAGGAGTTTGAGAGCAGAGCGGACGCGATGTCACGCGAAGCCGAGATTAAAAAATTGAAAAAAACGGCAAAAACCGCATTGCTGAATATACGGTAATTTCTCTAAAAGTATTGATAAATATGAGGTACAAGCAGTACAATACCACCGCAAAAAAATTTATGTTAAGTATACGTTCCACTAAAACGTGACTTATGAAGAGGGTGTTCGGATGAAAAAGGGGCGCACAGACGTTGTTTTGGGTGTTCAGTGGGGAGACGAGGGTAAGGGGCGTGTAGTCGATGCTCTTGCTTCAAAATCCGGCATGGTCGTCCGTTATCAGGGCGGTGCCAATGCGGGGCATACTGTTGTCGTGGAGGAAGAAAAATATGTCTTCCACTTACTGCCCTCCGGCATTCTCTATCCCGATAAAATATGCGTCATAGGAAACGGAGTGGTTATGGATCCGATCACTCTCTTTGAAGAGCTTGACGGGCTTGCTGCGCGCGGAAAGAAAACGGCGCGGCTGCTCATAAGCCACGGCACTCACATTGTAATGCCGTACCATAAAATGATAGACAAGCTTGCTGAATCCGCCCGCTCGTCGGATACAAAGATAGGAACGACGGGGCGCGGCATAGGTCCGTGCTACGCTGATAAGTATGACAGAATCGGCATAAGAGCGGAGGATCTTGTATCGCCGGAAATCCTGAAGGAAAAGCTCTCTGTCGTGCTCAAGCTGAAAAATGACATTCTCACCAAGATATACGGAGCGGAACCGCTCGATTTTGACGATGTGTACGAAACGGCGCTGAAATGGGGAGAGCGTATAGCTCCCATGCTGAGCGATGTCTTTCTCAAAATAGACGAGGCTCTGAGTTCAGGCGATAATGTGCTCTTTGAAGGCGCTCAGGCAACCCTTCTTGATATAGACCACGGAACATACCCCTTTGTTACAAGCTCAAGCCCCTGCGCGGGCGGAGCCTGCACCGGCGCCGGAATAGGCCCGGGGCGCATAGACAGGGTTATCGGAGTGGTAAAGGCGTATTGCACAAGGGTGGGAGAGGGTCCGTTCCCCACAGAGGATAAGGGGGAGTTCGGAAACGAGCTTCGCACCAGAGGCGGCGAGTTCGGCGCAACAACCGGGCGTCCGAGACGCTGCGGCTGGGGAGACCTCGTCGCAGTGGATTATGCGGTTAAGATAAACGGCATCGACGGCATAGCGCTCACAAAACTTGACGTGCTCACCGGATTTGACGAGATAAAAATCTGCACCTCGTACAATGTGGACGGAGAGAACAGAATGCACTTCCCCACAAGCTGCACAGAGCTTGCGAAAGCGAAGCCCGTGTACGAAACACTTTCCGGGTGGAAGGAAGATATAAGCAAGTGCCGCAGTTTTGAGGAACTGCCTGAGCAGGCTCAAAATTATGTGCGCTTCATCGAGGAAAAATCCGGAGTGCCGGTACTGCTTATCGGAGTGGGCGTAGGCCGTGAGGATACGATCTTACGCGGCATTTAGCAAACTTAACGTTAAAAAAAGACCCCGCGCAGCAGCGGGGTCTTGCTATATGCTAATGTTTATCTTCGCTTGATTCTTCTTTGCGCAAAGCTGTGGCAGGAAGCTCTATGACCTCTCCCTCGTCCTCAAAATCGGAGGACTGTTCCGAAGAGGCGGTATTATCTCCTTGCTGAGAGTCAAAAACCTGACGCTCTTCAAAATCATCGTTGTGTCCCCTGTGCTCGAAATCCCTGGTTGTGTAAACGCGGAAAGTCTGTCCGCCGCGCAGGAAATTTATGACGATAGCCGCAATCAGTATCACCCCGAAGAGCGCGATAAAAAGCAGCATAGCGGGAAACGCGAATCCGAATATCAGCGTGCCCAACAGCAAAAATATAAGCAGTCTCATTTCATACCCCCAATGTTAAATTTAAAGGAAATCATCCGTGCTCCTTACAATATTTATTTCAAACCCGGAACGGATATTGCGATACATCTCATCGGCAATCGCCCTGTCCTGTATGCTGCTTGTACAGTCCTCAAGAATGTACAGTTTCTTATGCAGTTTTACGTTGTCCGGGAAGTAGTCCAGTATCTGCTTTATGCTCTCATAGACGCAGTAGTCCATCGCCTCTCCCGCAATAATAACCTTAGAAAAGTTTTCCAGCCTGCCGAGAAACGCTCTGTTCGTATAGCGGCCGTCAGGGTCATACTCCGGGCGGATTATGCCGTAAAACTCCGTGTCG
This sequence comes from uncultured Synergistaceae bacterium, assembly GCA_964496275.1. Lineage (GTDB taxonomy): Bacteria > Synergistota > Synergistia > Synergistales > Synergistaceae > CAZBYL01. The sequence continues at coordinate 7,749 of CAZBYL010000025.1, forward strand.
CGCGGCTCGCCTTTAACAAGTTTTTCTATGTAATAATTTCTTGCCGTGGAATGAAAATAGACCATATTGGCAAACTGATTCTCAAGCGCGGCCCCTATTGTTCCCTGTATGCAGTGGTACGGCCAGATACACAGTTTTTTCATTTTCATCTCATCAAGATGGCGGAGATATTCCTTTGTCTCCTGTTCATCATGCCTTGGCATCCAACGCTTTTGCTCCACATCGGAGAGGGTGATCATCGTAAAGGGCTCCGGGGAATTGCCGTCAGCATCCGCCCACCAGCAAGGGTGAAAAACCTGATAGGGCGTGTGTGTATCGAGCGACACCGCTATATTTGAAATTTTCTCCGCGTTTTTGTATATAAAGCGCGTCATACGAAGCACATCTTCGGAAGCGCCGGGAACTCCGAGAGAACCTCCCTCGATAAAGTCATGCTGAACATCCACCGCTATAAAAAGGACTTTATCAGTCTGTTCATCGGAAGGGATAAGATTTTCCGACTCTGCTTTTTTAAGAATGTCATTCATTAAAATCGGATTTTCCGATTTTCCTATGCAGTCTGTTCTTACTATATCTTCGTATGATGTATTCACGTTAAAAATCACCCTTTAAAGTATAATTAAGATTTGAAAAACTGCTTATACATTTTAATAAAAAAACGGCAGGACATCAAACATCAATATTGTGAACCACACTTTTAGATTCTCATAAATAATAAATTTACACATGTGCAAAATACGCAAAAAGCAGAACCAAAATTGCGGTTCTGCTTTTAATTCTACTTGCCGCTTTTTTTCTTTGAGGAAAAACCGCCGCTTTTTCGAACAGGCTTCGCGCCCTTCTGAGTCTTGCCATAGGAGGGCTTCCCCCCCCTTGAGTCTTTGTCATAGCGCGGCTTGTCCTCACGCGGTGCGAATTTCTCTCCGCGCTCGTATCGGGGCTTGTCGCCGAAACGGTTATCTTTGGACTCGGGCTTGCCGCCTCTGTCGTAGCGCGGCTTGTCCTCGCGCGGTGCGAATTTCTCTCCCCGTTCATAGCGGGGCTTGTCGCCGTAGCGGTTATCTTTGGACTCGGGCTTGCCGCCTCTGTCGTAGCGCGGCTTATCCTCGCGCGGTACGAATTTCTCTCCCCGTTCGTAGCGGGGCTTGTCGCCGTAGCGGTTATCTTTGGACTCGGACTTGCCGCCTCTGTCGTAGCGAGGCTTATCCTCGCGCGGTGCAAATTTCTCTCCGCGCTCGTAGCGGGGTTTGTCGCCGTAGCGGTTATCTCTGGACTCGGGCTTTCCGCTTCTGTCGTAGCGCGGCCTGTCCTCGCGTGGGGCAAATTTGTCTCCCCGTTCATAGCGGGGTTTGTCGCCGTAGCGGTTCTCTTTTGACTCGGGCTTGCCGCCTCTGTCGTAGCGCGGCCTGTCCTCGCGCCTCATGTCCGTTCTGTTTTCTGCTCCATCGGCTCCGCGCATATAAGAGGGTTCTGTCTCTCCCTGTCCTCTGTATGAGGGACGGGCTTCTTTCATCTTGCCGCTGCGGTAACGCTCTTTCTCGGGAAGCTCTGTCTTTCTGTGCCTTGCTCCGCGCTCGTCTACAAAACCGCCCGACGGACGCTTTGTCACTTCGCGCTTTTCGGATGAAAAACCGGTGTCTCTCTTTTTATATTCCCGCTTTTGCGCGGGATTACCGGACTGTTCCGCACGCTGCGGTCTCGGCCTGCCGCCGTCATACCTCATATCCGAGTTCGTCACGGAATGTGGTTTGGGCTCAAGCGCGCACGGATCTCCGGCCATGGTCTTTCTGCGAAGCTGACCGCACGCCGCGTCTATGTCGGCTCCCTGCTCGGAGCGAATCTCGGACTCAAAACCCGCTGTCGTCAGAATGGTGCGGAAACGCAGAATGTCCTCTGTCTTAGGTTTTTCATAACGTCCATCCACAGCGTTGAACGGAATAAGGTTGACAAACACGTGTATGCCTTTGAGATAGCGCACAAGGTCACGAGCATGGACGACACCGTCGTTCACACCTCCGAAGAGAGCGTATTCTATTGTGATTCTGTCGCCCGTTGCGGCCTGATACTCCTGCATCGCCTTGCGGAGTTCCGCTGCCGGGAATGTCTGGTTCACAGGCATCAGTATGCTGCGAAGCTCATCGTCGGCGGCATGAAGAGATACGGCAAGGCGCACTCCCAATCCCGACTCAGCAAGAGCGGCGATACCGGGAATGATTCCCGAAGTGGATATCGTTATGTGTCTTATGCCGAGATTTCTCATCTTGGGCGAATTAAGCATCCTAACGGATTTAAGTACGGACTCGGTATTGAGAAAAGGCTCTCCCATGCCCATATAGACCACGTTGTTTATCTCGCGGTCAAGAGATTTCTCCATAGCGAGAAACTGGCCGGCTATTTCACCCGCAGATAGGTTTCTCACATACCCTGAAAGCCCTGTGGCGCAGAATGTGCACTGCAAAGGACATCCGACCTGGGTCGATATGCAGGCGGTAAGCCTGTCGTTCTGGCGCAGAAGCACAGACTCTACCGTGTGACCGTCGCGAAGCTGCCACAGATACTTTCTTGTTCCGTCTATACCGGAACGCTGTTCCTGCATCAAAACGGGCGCGCCGAAGTCAACCCTCTCCTCAAGCTGCTCACGAAGCGGCACGGAAAGGTTTGTCATCTCCTCGACGTCAAAAACCCTCTTCTGCCAAATCCACCCGCATATCTGATCCGCACGGAATTTCGGCTGGTTCAGCTCCTTTGTGAGCCATGCAGCCCACTCTTCATTACTCATATCAAGCGCATAAATTTTTTCGTTCATAAATTCGCCCGCGAACCCACGAGGACTTGCAAAGCTATAACTTTTGCCTTCGCGCCGCCGGACTTTAACTTCCTTCCTTGTTGTTTCTCTATTGGGATTTTGTTCTTTGTATATTTTCGCTTCTGTAAACATGCTGAATGTACAATCATTTGACATTATACCAGTATGTGAAAAAATATAAAATGCTTAAAAATATTTTGAAACGGATCGGCAAAGATGTTCTGCCGTTATCTGTTGCTCGGAAAGTTTTGGAATAATCCGCTCTCTAGTTCCTCACACCGGAGCCCGGCATAAACATAAGCACGGCATAGGGAATGGGGCGTTCCGCGTCGCGGCTGTTGCTCGGCAAAGTAAATGTGGAACCGCGCCACCAAAGGGAACTTGAGCCGCCTCCGTCAAGATTTAAAGCCGTCTTGAGCCCTATCTGCTTACAAAAACGCCTTGTCTCCTCTATGGTCGTGCCGACGCTGTGCATATTATCGCGCCCGTCTATCACAACCCAGTAAACGCGCTTACCGTCCGTGCCGACAAGTGTCCTCGGGTGTCTGAAATCCAGAACGGTGGGGTGAACTTTTTCTGTATTGTCAACGGAAACGCCGTCCTTCATCAAAAGCGGCCCGGCCTGCATCATCTCCGTATAGCCGTCAAGCGAGGTATCGTGGGCTATATTCGCAATATCACGCCCGTCAATAAAAACAGTGTCTCCGTTCTCATTCCAGCCGAAGGCAGAGCGATTCGGCCAAAATTTTGCGTTATCCATGTGACCCTGACGGCGCAGCACACCTATCGGCTTGGCTCCGGAGAAATAGCCTCCGTTAATTCCGCCGATAACACCGTAATTTTCTCCGGCAATAGTCGCAAGAGGTGCTTTATTCGCTCCGACCATCACCGCTGTGGCAATCTGGCATGGAACTTTTTTCATATCGACTGCGAGCACGGCGGCGTAGAACGGCTCGTTCACACCGTTTTTCAAATCGCCGTTGGCGGAGCCAGCGGGATTGCCCACTCCATGCTTTATAAGCAGAAGCTCCGTGCCCTCCCACGCAAAAGATTCTTTCCACGACACATACTTCCGGCACTCCTTTATCCACTCGCGAAGAGCCGGAATACTCTCCGCCGCAAAGGGCGCATCAAGGTCGGACATCATAACGGAAGGAGCTTTAGGCGATACATTCGCGGCAACCTGATGCAGCGGCTCTCTCTCGCTCCACTCGGGAAGAATAGTCACCAGGTCATAAGCGGAAAAGACAAAGCCCCACCCCATAGACTCAAGCGACAAGCGCACAACATCTCCATTAGTCACGTCCCCCTCAATTTTTGAAAGATACTTTGAAGGAACATTATTCCCGAGAGCATCAAAAATTTTTACCAGGACCTCACCCTGCGTTACAGCATAGGAGGGAAGCGGACAAAGGCTCACAAACAAAAGCGCGGCTGCAAAAAACGGAGTACTTCTCAAAAAAAGTTTTTTAAGTATTTTCATATACATATAATAGTATTGACACACGCCCCTCTAATCAGTATAATTGCCCATGTTCGCAAGGACGCTGGAACGTGGGGGTATAGCTCAGCTGGGAGAGCGCTTGAATGGCATTCAAGAGGTCAGCGGTTCGATCCCGCTTATCTCCACCATTAAAAATCATTCCAAACCTGCAAGGGTTCGGTTTTTTTATGCTTTTATGCCGGCCTCGGCTAATATAATTTAAATGCTTATACACTGCGTAAGCGGCAAAGCCGTCAGACTCACGCTTCGGAATTTTCCTCATAATCTCAGCAAGTCCATTAACGCCGCTATCCGCAGCTCAGTATCTATTTTTTCAGATATTTTTTGCACATCGGGCATGTGCATTTGCCCTTTACATGCTGTATTCCCATTACTCCGTCTGTGATGCCGCTTTTGTTGCCTTTCCCGTCTGATTTAAACCCTCCAAAAAGCGAGTCGCTTAGGTACGTCTGGTCTATGCCTTCAGGGGCTGTTTCGCCTGTATATGATATTTCATACATCTGTGCATCTTTGGGCATGATAGCTTGGAGCTCCTCTTTTGAGAAACCGGGGGCAAGCTCAACATTGTAGATTATGGTTTCAAAGTCTTGATTCTGGTTGCTCCACGTGCGTATGCCCAAGTATCTGTCGTGCTTGGGATTCAAATAAAGTGCAGATGACAGTGTTCTTTGGTAGTTTTTATTAAAATCTGTTTTCAAAATCTGTTCTCTTATATCGATATCCGCCGCCTCAAATACTGAGTTGACCCTGTTTTTTGCTCCGTCTGTCCCATCTTTTGTGACGCTTGTAATGTAGAATTCGCCATCATCAGGTTTTTTCGCAGTGGTGAGTTTTATGTCATCTTTTTGTACGGTGAATGTCTTGATGTCAGGATAGGAGCTGTAATTCTTAACGGTAAAAGTGTAAGCTCCGCCGTTCTTTTGGGGTTTTTGCCCGACAAAACCTCCGTACCATATAGGTTCGGAGAGGAACCAGTCAGGCCCTATCATCAGAGGGTCATCGTCCTCGTTGACACCGGAACTGTATGTTCCGTCGTCTTCAAGCTTCAGATACTTGACCCTTATTATGAAGTGGGGTTCGGTTATGATATGGTTTACATAGTATTCCAGAACGGTGAACATCATTCTGCGTCTTTCTGTATACGGTTTCTGAGGCACAATGTTGTTACCAACCAGCCATGTAGGATTGCTGTTATTGCTGTCTGAGTAGTAATTATTTTGATATTGGAACAAGCTGTTTTTCATATACCCGGGGCCATAGAACGGACCATAGAAACTGCTGTTCTTTGAAGTTTTGCCATGCCCGGTAAATTTGTGTGTGTTACGGTCGCTTGTGTAGGCTAATGTCTTGGCAGCTCCGTCTATGCCCGCTAGAGACTCCTCTCCGTGGTCTCCGATGCCCCAGCTTCTTCTGTTTGCGTCCTTATGCTGCGAACCGTTTGCGTATAAGCGCATGGGGAATGTGTCCGTCTTTGCCGCCACTTGGAACATCAGACCTGTATCATATATTTTGCCGGTGTCTTTGCCTGTGTAGATTCCTGTGCCGTTCAGCAGTATTCCGTATCCGTCGGAGGTTGACACTTCGGCATCAACTATAATCGAACAGTTCGTCAAAGTAGTGTATGACTTTCCGTCTGACTCAACGGAGAGCTTTTTTTGATCATTAAGGTACTCCGGTTTCATTTTTGCGAGTATCACGCTCGGCGAGGAGATGTCACTGGTTGTTCCGCGCAGTGTTACCTTGAGACCGCTGTCTTTGTCAATGGTTACGGAGAGCTTATTGGCTTCCGCGTTTTTTACGAAATCTCCGTTTCCTGAATCAAAATTTTGTACTCCCGTCCAAATATTCCATAGTGTATTGCGTTTATCCAAAAGAACATATTCGCTCTTTGCGGGGTCCCCGCTCTGTTCGTCCGTTCCATTTTTGTTTTGTATCACAGGTGTTACCGTGAAACGCAAGTATCCGTACTTGCCCCACTTTTCTGTCCCATTTTTTGTCTTAACGTATAGTTGTTTGCCTACCGTTATATCACGCGATGATATTTCAGTGCCGTCATGGTTTAACACCTGCCAGTAATATTTGCCCTCGTTTTCATCCGTCATCTCATGTACTTCATCTTTGTCGCTTAAGTTTAAAATCGCATCCTGATTTTTTGATATGTACCATGTTATGGTTGAGGTGTCTTTGAACTCGTAGGCAGGGCTCGGTGTTACTGTTATGTCGTAGCTTGCTGAAATAGTACGTTGCCCCACGATGACTTCCTTGTCTATAACTTTTCCCCCCGCGTTGAGTATGTGTAGGTTGCTTGCTATTACAGATATAGAGCTGTCTGCTGTTATGAAGTGCAGCACACTCCCTGTGTATTTCCCCCCTGATTCGCTGTTGCCGCGTTTTGACGTGAGTTTGTAGCTGAAAAGGGCTTTATCTATGGCTACAGATGTTTTTGTATTTGCGTTCTCCGGGTGAACCGCCTCTATATCAACGTGCATTATGTAATTTATGTAGTTGTCATCGGATATTTTAGGCACGGAAAAGGCCAGCGATGATATGTATTCCGAACCTGCAAGCTGCTCTTTTTTATTCGCGTCCCAGTGGAATATGGCTCCGTCCTGCATGTATATGTAGTGGTCAAAGGACGAGGGAAGTGTTTGCGGCATATCCGAATTGTTTGCAAGAATCTCTACAAGCGTAGTGTTGTCCAGTTTAGGCACTATTTCTCTGTTGAAAGAGGTGAGAGTCATGCGCAGTCCGTTCGTGACGAGAGCGTTTTGCTGAGCTTTTTGGAAAAGTTCCATGCCCGCTTTGCCTGTCATTACGACGGTTCCTATAATGATGAACATTACAAGTATTGAGATAAGCAGTTCAACAAGTGTGAAGGCCTTTCTGCTTTTGTTCATGTGCGTCACTTCTCCCTCCTGAGTATGTAGACAGGAGACGGTTTCTTGTCCATATCAAAGCAGTAGACGGAGTATTTAAAATTTTTGCCGCATATCGATACGTTTTTTGAGGACTGAAGCAGGGATGCGTAGCCTCCGTTAGGCGGCATGTCTGTCGGTGCAACATCGTGCGACACTATGCTCCGCATCAGATATTTTTCTGCGGCATTTATGCTCTCCTGCTTTTCAGATATTGCATGGCGGGAGTCTGTAACAGCCCTTAAGCTGTACATCAGCGTGGCGGAAACGGCAAGTACGCCGCTTGCGAAGATGAGGACAGCAATAAGCACTTCGGCCAGAGAAATACCGGTTCTCTTCTTAGTCATCTCGTCTCTCCCACCCAACTATTTTTTTACTGTTTTTGTCATAGTGACCTGTGATTTTCACCTTTTGCATATTCTCATTGCCCTGTGTTTCGGCTGTGGCGGATATCATTGCTACGGAGCTGCTTGTAGGGGGAATTGACAGAGTCAGCAGCGCCGTTTTTGTCTTGCCGTCTTTTTCATATATTTGTATTGCTGCGGAAGTGTTTCCGCCTGTGTAGGAGAGCATTGAGGCATCGTCGCTCACTGCCTCGGCAGCCGCGCTCACGGCAGACCTTGCCAGAATAGACATCTGCTGACGCCTGTGTTCCGCCTGCCATATCTCTGTTTTTTTTGTCATTACGGCAACATTGAAGGCGACCGCGCTCAGCATGGAGAGCAGAATAAAGGTTATGAGAACCATGACAAGAAGGGCGGCGCCCCTGTGCCTCTTTTGTCTGTTTTTCATAAAAGCAGTCCTTTCGATGTGCGGCATTTATTGCACCTGTTTCCAGCCTGCGGACGAATCTGCCGTATATCCCTGCGCCAATGACTCGTCCCTCAAATATGCGCGTCCGTCCCTGTTTATGTCGTTTCTGCATGAGTATATGTGACCGCTTTCGGGGTAGTATACGTAGACAGTGTTTGTGTCAGAGCCCGAAGCATTGCCCGCTTTTATGGCTATAGCCGATATTTTGCCGTCGCTCATCCCTATTTTATAGTCCGACAGAGAACCTGTTGAGGTGCTGATGAAGGAGGATAGGTTGAGCTGCGCCGTGAGTTTGGCTATTTCGTCCATTACGCGAAGGGACTCGCCCTTTACGTTTATATTTGTCCCTGACGCGATTTCATTTAATGCGGCAAGCCTGTCCGCGTGATTCGGAAAGAGTTCCTCAAGCTTTGAGTAGGCGGACTGCAAATCTTTTGTCAGCTGCAATAAGAATGCGCTGCGATCTTTTTCCATGTCGGCCCATGATTTGTCGGTGTATGTGTATGAGAAAGTTTCTTCTTTGTGTTTGGAACAGATTACCGTATGGAATGCCGAGGCGCCTTCGCTGTATGTACCGCCGGAAGGGCAGGAGGCCTTTTCGTTTTCTACTTTTCCCATGTATTTGCCGTCTATGAAATTTTGAAGGGTGTATTCAGTGTCCTTTTTGTCGTTGTCGAAAAGGTATGTGTCGTAAGCCATTTTTATGGTTTCTCTGTTGCCGCCGCATGCCTTGGCATTAACGCTCTCGCTGCCGCTTCCGAACGTTAGGTATGTGACTCCGGCAAGAATCCCGATGATAATTATTACAACAATTATTTCCACAAGTGTAAATCCGGTTCGTTTATTTTTTTCGGACATAAAACCACCCCCGACAACGGCAATAGGAAATCTCCGTAATCATACATTATACACTCAACGGAGAGGTATCGCCATTTGCCGGGGGCTTGTTTTGAAAAAATTGAATTAGAGTTTTACGTCGATGATAGCTGTAACTCCGACTCCCTTTACACGTTTAAACTGTTTTATGGGATTTTCCGAATCTATCGGTATCAATGCTTTTGCTCTGATGCTTTTGAATTCTCCCTCAAGCTGCGCGACTGCCTTTGTTCTGTCTATTGCATCTTTTGTGTTGGCTCCTACCTGAGCCGCTCCGACTCTTGTGCCGCTCCCTATGGATAGTATCGGAACAACTTTGGTGTAGCCGTCATATTTCATTCCCTTATTGAAAGTCAGAGTGTTGATGAAATCGTTCAACTGGGGTGCAAGTGCCTTTACCGCAGTACCGGCGACCACCGTGATTGCCGCGTCCTTCAGAATATCTCCCAAATCTATTGCGGATGCCAGAGGCACAGATACAAAGAGCACCGCACAGACTAGAAAAGCCGCCAATATTTTTTTTAGCTTCAAAAAAACACCTCCCTCTCATGCTTTCTAAATCATAATGGCAAATGAGCTGTGGGGTATCGTAAGTTTTGTCGATTCGCTGACTTTTCAGCAAAAAGCGCAGCCGTACTATGCCGGTCTGCGCCTCGGTTATTATTTGTAATAGCAAGAGGAGCTTTTATTCAAAGGTGCCTTTTGCAATAACCTCGCCGTCCCTCATCATCATGCGTCCTCTCGCAAAAACATACTTTATCGTAAGAGATGAATCCAGCAGCAGTATGTCCGCATCGTATCCCGTTTTCAGGTGTCCTTTGCGGGGCAGCTTATAGTGGTCTGCGGTTGTCGTGGATACGACGCGAACCGCGCTTTCCGTCTCCACTCCCTCGCGCAGCATGTCGGTGAAAACAGTGTGGTTTGCCGTGACACGCCCTATCGTGAGTCCTGCAAAATTGCCGCTTTCATCGAACCTCGGCATAGAGCCCTGCCCGTCCGAGCTTACGGAGATTCGCGAAGCGGGAATGCCGTCCTCAAGCATAACCTTGACGGCCGCCGCACACCCCAACCTTCCCGCTTCAGCCGAATTTGGTATCGAGCTGCTTGTAAAGTCCACATATCCGCCCATTGCCGCATATCCGCGCGCTTCTTCAAATAGTTCCGGATTTCTGTTCAAGTGTGTCGGTACGAACTGCGAGAGGGGGATTTCCGTTTCCGCCGCACGGAAAAGATAGTCCAGTCCGCTTTTGCCGTCTCCCAGGTGTATGTTTACGATTCCGCTTTTGCCGCCGAGCATTCCGCCGACTCGTGCGGCTGCCGCGACTTGTATAAATTCCTCAAATGTCGGCTGAGATGAGCGGTGGTCGGATATGGCAATCTCTCCCACGCCTATTATCCTGTCTATAAGGCAGATATCCTCCCTTATAGTTGAGCATACCGGCTTTATTGGAAGCTGGTATGAGCCGCTCATTGCCCACGCGCTGACACCTTCCGCTATGAGCCCGTTTGCCTTGGCTATAAGCGCGCCTGTGCTGCGGGTTACGTCATCTGTGCCGGATAGCCCGACGACAGCGGTTACGCCGCCGCGCACCATGTCGGACAGGAGAAGTTCGGGCGTGCGAGTCGCTCCGCCTCCTTCGCCGCCTCCTCCCGTAATGTGAACATGCCCGTCCACTATTCCGGGCATGGCGGTCATGCCTTCCGCGTCAAAAATCTCAAGCTCCGGCAGAGTTCTCTCTGCGGGAAAAGTTTCCCCCATCCACGCAATAGTCTCTCCGCAAAGCAGGATAGAGGCTTTTCCGATTGGTTCCGGTGCAAAAATCTCCGCATTTTTGATGAGTTTAAACATGTTTACCCTCCGAATTTTATGAATGCGGCACTTTTCTTTTCGCAAATAGGGCAGAATAATCTACATATAATATTTGCGCTGCCGGCCGAGTCCATTCTAATTCCGAAAGAGGCCGGATTGCAAGCTCGTGAGGAGATGAAAGCGCTGCTCGTTAAAATTCAGATAATAATCTTTGCCGCACAGTGCGCGCCCGGTAGTGTGTCTGAAATGCTCTGTTCCGAGCAGAGCGGCAAAACAATAAAAATATCTCCTTCGGTTCGCTGCCCGAAGGAGATTCTTTTTTATTACTTAACGAAGCTCTTGACTATTTCAACAAGAATTTCCGAAATTTTTTCAAGCGACTGAACCGGAACATACTCATTTCTGCTGTGGAAATTGTGCCCTCCCGTACAAATATTGGGGCAGGGGACTCCCATAAAGGAGAGCTGCGCTCCGTCCGTGCCGCCTCTCATCGGCGTGTAGAACGGTGTGACTCCGAGCTTCTTCATCGCTGACTCTATTGCCTCGACTATTTCAAAGTGGGGAAGAATCATCTCGCTCATGTTGCCGTAAGTGTCCGTTATCACGACTCCTACAGTACCCTCTCCGTAAACCTTGTTGAGATATGCAGCCGTGTCCTCTATCCGTGCCTTTCTTTGAGCGAACTTTTCTTTGTCGTGGTCTCTCAGATAAAAGCGCATCTTTGTGAGGTCCACGCTGCCGGAGAAATCTATAACATGGTAATAACCTTCATAGTTCTCCGTGTGGGAGGGTGTCTCCGCCGCAGGCAGCATGTTCAGGAACTCGTGCGCTATCAGGATGGAGTTTTTCATCTGGTTTTTTGAAAGTCCCGGGTGAATATTCACTCCGTTTATGGTCACATACGCAGACGCCGCGTTAAAACACTCGTAGGTTATCTCTCCGAGAGGCCCTCCGTCCAGTGTGTATGCAAAATCAGGATTGAATTTATCTTTGTCGAAAGTTGCGGCTCCAAGGCAGCCTATCTCCTCGTCCGACGGGAAGAAAAATTGCAGCTCGCCGTGAAGTTCTGTCGGGTTGTCATGGAAATAGTAAGCCATAGTCATTATTTCTGCTATCCCCGCCTTATCATCGGCGCCCAAAAGAGTCATGCCGTTCGTCACAATGAGATCCTGACCGATATATCTCTTCAAGTGCGGAAACTTTGCCGGACTCATAACAATATTTTCTTTTTCGTTTAAGACGATATCTCCTCCGTCGTATTCGGATACGATCCTCGGATTTACATTCTTGCCAGAGAACTCCGGCGTAGTGTCAATGTGCGCGCAGAAGCCAATCGACGGGGCTTTGAGCTCTTTGCAGTTTGACGGTATTCTGCCGTACACGCAGCAGGTATCCGAAATAAAAATATCCGTCGCTCCTACGCCTGCAAGTTCATCCGCCAGAACAGACGCGAGATCCCTCTGCTGTTCCGTACTTGGAACAACATCTCTGCTGTAAGCCGATTCCGTGTTTATCTTTGCATACTTTATAAATCTGTCGAGGACACTCTTCATAATGATATACGCTCCCTTTCCCCGTCTAGTTATTCTTATAAACCGCGCTCAGAGGTACAAAACCGCTCTTCTGTGTGAAGGCGGAGACAATGTATATAGCGGCAAATGAAATAGGAACCATAATTATTGCGCTCTTAATTCCATAGGGGGATCGCAGAATTATCTCCCATATAATTGTTCCGACTCCGCCAACGAGGATACCGCACAGGCCGCCGGCCTTTGTAACTTTCTTGGCAAAAAGAGCGCACACAAGAGCGGGGGTGACGGATGCTCCGTACATGGAATAGGCATACATCTGAACGGATAGAATATCGGGGAAGAAACGTCCCATAACGTACGCAAATAAGGACACTCCGACGGCGGAAAGGCGCAGGAAGGCAAGTTTTTCCTTGTCCGTGGCGTCTCTTTTGAGAAATCTGTTCCAAATGTCATACGTGACGTTTGAGGCGATGGTTAGAACATAGGAGTCGCCGGTCGTAACTATGAAGGACATACACGAGGCCATAAGAAGCCCTCCGACTATGGGCGGCAGGAAATTTATAGCGAGCTGGAATATTACAGTATCCGGGCGTTCAATGTTTGGAAGTAGGTAAATTCCTGCCGTGACGGCAATGATTATAAGCACGCAAACAAGGATTTCAGAAATAACAAGCCCTATTCCCGATGTCTTTGCCGTTTCTACGTCCTTCGCCGCGCCCATTCGCTGTATCATATTCTGGTCTCCGAGCACAAGGAAAAAAATTGGGAATATGTACCCAAGCATCTGGTAAGTTGTGAGATTGCCCGCAAAAGAGTTCTTACCAACAGGAAGATTTTGGAACATTCCCAAAAATCCTCCGTCAACTTGTCCGGCAAGTATCGGAATGGCGACGAGGAATCCTCCGACGAAAAGAAAAGCTCCGACCGCGTCAGTGTATGCCACGCTCACCATACCCCCTACAACGGCAAGCAAAAGCATGAGCACCGCAGATCCGATGATTGCCGTTTGCAGTTCAATACCTGTCGTTAGGTTTATGAGATACCCTGCGGCTTTAAACTGAGACGCCAAAATTCCGATATATCCTAAAACGATACAGATAGTGGCTATGATACGGGCGGCTGTGCCGAACCTTATCTCAAAAAGCTCTGGGATAGTGTATGTCGTTGCTTTGCGGACGCGTCCCGAAACGAAATAGAGTAAAAGCATACCTATAGGAGCGCCCATAAAGATAAGTATTCCGAAAAGAGGTCCGTTCTGCCAAATCAAGTTTGCCGAACCTGTGATACCGCCTGCCCCGCACCATGTCGCAAGGAGTGTTCCTATAAGTACTACAGTCGGCAGACTTCTGTTCGCAACGGCAAAGTCATCCGAGCTTTTTACCTTCTTTTTGGTGACGTAAAAACCGATTGCCACAACTATAAGCAAATATAAAACTACGCATGAAATGATGACCGGACTTGCATTAAGCATTTTACTACCTCCTGAAACTTTGATTTTTAGCTGCATTCTGACAGCTATTGGTTCGGTAATGCCAAGATACGTCAGAGCAATTATATGACTCGAGTCATATAAGTCAACCTTAATTTGGAAAAATCAGAAAGCAAAAGATTCGTATAAATAAAAAATTTTTGTTTCTTGAACTACCACTACTTCAAAATCCTCATTACGCAATTCATATAATCCATTCCCTCAGTCAAAAGGTCAAATTCTCCGGAAGTCATGCACCACTCATAAATAGTGCCCCTCAAATTACGAACAATAAGCATGGCGTAAAACCCTGCCTCCCTCTCATTGTTAAACTCGCCGCACTTCTGTCCCTCGAGAACTATCTTTGAGAGTATTGTGTAGAGCTGCCTGTCCTTGTCTGTAGACCTTGTTGCAAGGCTGAGCTGTGACTGGTATGCCACCTTTGTAAGGTCGCAGCCTATAACGTCCACAGTGATAAGCAGAGCCTCGCGAACCACTGCCGCAAGCTGTTCCTTGGAGGATTTAATTGAATAAATCTCTTTCGCGGCGGATGCGTAACGGTAGTCATATTCTTCAAACAATTCCGCCACCACATGGGCTTTTGAGGGGAAATATATGTAAAAAGTGCCCTTTGCAATCTTTGCAAACGCGACAATCTCTTCCACCGACACATTGTCGTAACCCTTTTCACGGAAAAGTTTTATAGCGGTTTCAAAAATTTTTGCTTTAGTGCTCTCACCCTTTTTCATAAGAGTCATTTTGCTGTCCTCCCTACGACTGCATTTTTGATAAAAACACAGTGATGTCTTAATTCCCAGTGAGAAACAAAATAAACTTGCCCAAATGTGTATTACATAAATATTCGGGTCGGTATGCGCCTATAAAGCCGTAATATTTATGTTGTGTTTTAAATACTACCGCTTATTTTACTACTATCTTGATTTATGCCTAGCTCAATGCACATACACCGCAAGTTCTAAAATTCGGCCTGTGATAAAATAATCGGGAATAAAAACGAAACGTAGGGAGACACTGCTTAAATGGCTGCTGATATGACGATAGGTTTTATAGGAACCGGCGGTATAACCGGTGCGATGGTGCGAGGCTTGTGCAATGCATCCGAATTCAGCGGAAAGATAGTTCTTTCCGTCCACAAAAACAGGGCTTTTGCATGTGAACTGCAAAGTATTGCTCCGAATAGGATAAGCATATCGGAATCCAATCAGGAAGTCGCCGATATGTCCGACATTGTTGCCGTGGCTCTGCCGCCTACGATTCACGAGGAAGTCGTAAGCGCACTTAAATTCCGCGCTTCACATAAGGTGATGCACATAACGGGCGGCATCAAACTCGAGAAATCCCTGCCCCTGTATGCTCCGGCTCACTCCGCCGTGCGCGCCATTCCTCTTCCCTTTGCTGCGCGTAACATGGGGCCGATACTCTACTACGGAGACGACCGGACGTGCGAAGCCATATTATCGATGCTTGGGACAGTGGTTAAGGCGGCATCCGAAAGTGAACTCGGAATACTCGGCTCCATGACGGGTATGATGGTTCCGTACTATGCTCTTGTCGGCGAATATGTGAAATGGGCGGGAGAAAAGGGGATAGAGTACAAAAATTGTATGAATTACATCTGCTGCATGAATGAAGCCCTTTCGTCTTACATGCGTTCAGACTGCGGCAGTGACATGGAAAAATTCCTAAAAGAGAACTCCACTCCAAACGGAGTAAACGAACTCGGACTGAAACTGCTGAGGGAAAAAGGAGCCTACAAGCTCTGGGCAGAAGTGCTTGACGCACTGTACATAAAGTATAACGCATTGGATAAGGGGTAAAATTTTCAGAGTTAAATCTTCTGCACAGTGCGGCGGTTTTTCCGGTTGAGGGATTCACAAAATCCTATGCACGATTTATGCGGACTTGGTGTGATAGTTCACCTTCAGAGCCGCTGTATCTGTTCACAATTATTACAGACAGCCCCCGTAAGAGAATGCAGTTTTGCTTCTTGCGGGAGCTGTGCTGCTTAGTTTTGTGCCGCTGCCGGGGATTTAGTATCCTTCGGGGATATTTCTTGCGAATTCTTTTGCCTCTGTCTCAAATAGGTTCAGCTTCACCGATGCGTCTTCTATCTGGCGTCTTACCTGCGCGGGGGCTGTGCCTCCGAAGGTGTTTCTGCGTTCCATGGATTTTCTTGGACTGAGCAGAGGTATCAGGTCTTCTTTTATTTCCGGTATGTTTATCTGCCACTCTTCCAGCGAGAGGGAAGTCATAGGTTTTTTATTCTCTATACAGTAGCGCACTATGTGTCCCACTTTTTCATGCGCGTTTCTAAAGGGGACTCCCTGTAATACCAAGTATTCGGCCACGTCTGTGGCGAGTATGAGCCCGTCCGCAAAGCCTCTGTTTGCCGCGGCTTCGTCTACCTGCACTTCTTTAATCAGGGCCGGCAGCACCGAGAATATCCCGTGCAGGCAGTCAAGAGTCCTGAAGAGCGAGCGTTTGTCGTCCTGCAAATCTCTGTTGTAGGTGAGAGGGATTCCCTTTGTCATTGTGAGCAGGTCCATGAGAGCGCCGTTCATCTGCCCCGCTTTGCCGCGCAGTATTTCAAGGACGTCCGGATTTTTCTTTTGCGGCATTATGCTGGAGCCGGTGCAGAAGGCGTCCGGAAGTTTTATCCATCCGAATTCTGTAGTGAAGTATATTATGAGGTCTTCGCACAGGCGGCTGACATGTCCTCCGAATACTGCGGCGAAGTAAAGTATGTCCATGAAGTGGTCTCTGTGCGCGACGGTGTCCATGCTGTTTGCCGTCATTTTGGAGAATCCGAGGTCATTGCATGTAAATTCCCTGTCGAGCGGCAGTGTGGAGCCGGCCAGAGCGCCGCAGCCGAGAGGGCATTCGTCCACGGCGTCGTATGCGTCAAAGAGTCTTTTTGCGTCGCGCAGGAAGGCCTGTGTGTGCGCCATCCAGAACTGTCCCATCGATATCGGCTGAGCCTGCTGTAAGTGGGTGTAGCCGGGAACGACTATGTCCGCGTGCTCTTCCGCTTTTGCCGTCATGACGGATATGAGCTCGTGAAGTCCGTGCCATACTTCAAGGAGTTCTTTTCGCAGGTAGAGTCTGACAGTTGTGTTGACTTGGTCGTTTCTGCTGCGTCCCATGTGGAGTTTAGCGCCTGTCGCGCCGCATTTTTCTATGAGCCGGGATTCGATATTCATGTGTACGTCTTCCAAAGAGAGTTTCGGAACGAAGGCTCCGCTTTTTATCTCTTCCGATATTTCACGAAGATTTTTTTCTATAATTTCGGCCTCTTCGCATGAGAGCAGGTTTGTGTCTGCGAGCATGCGAACGTGGGCGATACTGCCTCGTATATCAGCCATAGCCATGCGCCAGTCCAGGTCGAGCGACTGAGTAAAGTTGACTACGGCTTCATTTGTATCTTGTGAGAAACGGCCTTTCCACATAAAAATTACCTTCCTTTTCAGTTATTTTTTTCTTCCTTCTCAAGTTTACGTTTTAGTCTTCTTATCCTATGGAGCAGATTCTGCCGTTCGAGCCCCCACTCAAAATCCCTCATGGCTTTGTGTCCCTCAAGCCAGTTCAGGGCTTTTTCCGTATGTTCCAGAGCCGATGCGTAATCCTTCAGCTTATGTTCCTCTATCTTAGCAAGATTTTCAAGATTTTTCACAGGGTAGTCCGTTTCACACGCGGCTTTCTCAAACAGCTCTTTTGCCGTTTCAAATTCTCCGCCGCGCCTTGCGTTTTCTGCAAGCCTTGCGTTTGCTGTGTGAGCGTGTGTTTGAAAGCCGAGCGCCCGTGTCCATGCTGCCACGGCTCTGTCTGTATCACCGCTGATGTTCCACAAATCTCCGCATCTTACCATATCTTCACCGCACTGTCCCTTCATGTCAACCAGATCCGATATTCTGTTTTGCAGTGCAGCGAGAGAGATTATGTCAAGAGTGTTGTGGTAGAAGATACTTCTTAGCGGAGCCGCGTCATCGGTCTGCAAAAATTCTGTGTAGACTGCGGGAATCTCGCTTCCGGGGATATCCTCGCCGCTCCTTCTCACTCCGAGAATACGCGGTTCTATTTCTCCGAGCGAGCATGAGGGCACTCTTCCCTTATAAAAGTGTCTCGTAAGTTTCAGCAAATCCATGTGAGGTGCGCAGTGCCAGGATGGTTTTGCCTTTGCGAGAGTGTATCTTGTGCGAAGCAGCGGCAGGTCGAAAGTTTGTCCGTTATACGTAACAAGCCCGCAGCCGCCGGGGAGTTCGTCCTCAAGCGCCGCGAGCCAATTACGCTCAAAGCCCGGCCCTGCCAGGAAGAGCTGCACAACGCGGAACGAGTCGGGATCGCAGAAACCGAGCCCGACGAGAAACGCGTATGTCCCAGTCCCGCGGGAGAGTCCCGTCGTCTCTAAATCCAGATATACGAAGGGCGAATACGCTCCCCACTGTCTCAGTGTGCCGGAACTTTTTGCAGGGTTTTCAAGTTCACGGCTGCCGTACTTTCGCCCGTATGGAACAGCCCTCTCCATTCTGTATACTCCGCGTGACACCCAGTCTCCCTGCGGAAGTCCGCTTATTTTAAGTTCTTTCGGCAAGTTCTCGGCTATACCAGTCACTTTGCCCGAAACGTTTTCCGGAAGAAGTCCCGTGAGACGGCCGAAACGTTCAGGTGTGTACTTTTCAGGTCTAGGCATCTTTTTTCACCAAGTCTATCACCACAATTTCCGGCGGCGCCAAAAGCCTTACAGGCGGGCCTACGAATCCGGCTCCGTTGCTGACGTACAAGTATCCGCCGCACTTGAGTTTTTTCAGCCCTCTGTCGTGACCGGCAATAATGTGGCGTGAATTTAAGTACGGAAAGAGCTGCCCGCCGTGAGTGTGTCCCGAAAGCTGCAGGTCAAAATGCCCCTCTGTGCCTGTTTCCACTATCGGTCTGTGACGCAGGAGCAGCAGAAACTTTTCCTTTTGCTCTCTTTCAAAAGAGAGAACCAAGAGTTCCGAGGAAGTGAGCCCCCAAGCCTTTTTGTTCATGTGATCTCTGTCGTCCGCTCCGACAATCAATATCCCGCCCGCTTCCGCGCCCTCCGAACGGAGCACCTTCATGCCTGCGGATTCCATGAATCTTTCGGCGGCGCCGATGTCGTCATAGTAGTCATGATTTCCCGTAACGGCAAATAGTCCGTAGCGCGGTTTAATGCGCCGCAGGAGCTCCAGCTCTTCTTCTCTTCCTTCAAGTTTTCCGTCCGCAAGGTCGCCTGTCACCACGACAATATCCGCATTTGCGGCGAGTGTTTTTTCTACTATCTGGCGCAGCAGAGGGATTCCGACCCATGGACCGAGATGAAGATCCGTAAGCTGGACAATGCGCAGGCGGTCTACTCCGTTCGGAAGCTTGTCCGTAGCCACGGAAACAGAGGTCGTCTGCACTGTGCTTGCCTCCTTAACGCCGAAGAGCACCACTGCGGCGCTTATGCAAAAAGCTGCGGCAAGCTGAAATACGGTTGGGATATTCAGGGACAGCAGCGCAAAAAGCGCGTCCGACAGTGCAAGGAGAATAAAGGCAATGACGACGAAGAGGAGCCACACTCCGCCTATTCTGTCCGTCCATTTTCTTTGCATTCCCGAATTTATTTTGTCGGTCTTGCGAGTAAGAAAAAGAAGCTCCATCATGGCGAAGCTGAAACCCAACCAAAGGGAGCTTATCCAGCCCGGGCCTGTGACGCTGCGTATTTTCAGGTATATGAAAAAGTGAACGGCGACAGAAATACCGCCGCAAATCACCCAAAAGGCAGTGCGGTCGGAGAATCTTTTTTTGTATGCGGTATCGGTCATATTTTTTCTTCCAATCTAAATTTGGGCGGAATACAATCTTCCGAAAGATTCCAAAATTTTCTGCCATAAGGGGCGTCTCTGCCACTCATCGAGCTTGACCTCGCAGGAATCTGCGATATCCGTCTCAAACTGCCGCGCGAATTTTTCCGTTGTAGCTGCGTCATAAATAAAAAGCTGGTTTTCAAAATTTATCTCCAAACTTCGCACGTCAAGGTTGCAAGTCCCCACGGAACAGATGTCGTCATCCGCGAGCGCCGTCTTTGCATGCACGAACCCCTTTTTGTACATAAAAACCCTCACTCCCGCGCGGAGCAGAGGCTCTATGTTGCCGCGGCTTCCCCAGAATACAAGAAAATGGTCCCTTGATGAAGGCATAATGAGTCTCACGTCAACGCCCGACATAGACGCGGTTATAAGGGCGTTCATAATATTCGCGCCGGGAACCACGTATGGGGAAGTTATCCAAACACGCTCCTTCGCCCTTGATATCATCCCGTAATAGCCCTGCGCAATCGCATGCCACGCTGTATCAATGCCGCTTGCCACCACCTGCATCGGGAGTTTGGGCAGTGACGAAAAATCCGGCTTCTCGACATTGCCGCAGTCATGGCACGAAATATCCGCACATATATCTTTGGGGCTTTCGCCGGTTCTCATGCACCAATCATGCAGAAAAATTTTATGCAGATCCGCCACGGCTCCGCCCTTTACTCTGACATGAGTATCGCGCCAATGCCCCAAGTGCCCCCTGCCTAAGTATTCATCCCCGATATTCAATCCGCCGGTGAATGCGACCCTGTCATCTATCACAACAATCTTTCTGTGATTTCTGTAATTCATCTGTCTGCGGAAAAGAGGGAGGGCGACGGGCATGAAGGCGTGACATTCCGCTCCGAGCTCCAGCAGTTCCTTAAAATAACTCATTTTCAGACTCCAGCTTCCTACTGCGTCATACAGCACTCTGATCTTCACGCCGCGGCGCGCCGCATCAGTCAAAAGGTCGCGAATCTCGCGCCCGATTTCGTCGTCCTTGATAATAAAATACTGAATATGTATATAGTGCTCG
Source organism: uncultured Synergistaceae bacterium (assembly GCA_964496275.1). GTDB lineage: Bacteria > Synergistota > Synergistia > Synergistales > Synergistaceae > CAZBYL01. Next base: position 28,385 of record CAZBYL010000025.1, read on the forward strand.
GCAAGGCGAAGCTCTTCTTTCAGAGCGCCGAATGTCTCGTCTCCGTCTACAAGAATGTCCAGCTTATTGTGAGCCGTAAGGTCAGCCCCGCTTGAAGAGTGCAGCATTCTGCCAATGAGAAAGCGTTTATCATAGGTGAAGGGAGTGCGGTCTATCTTACCCTTCTCGAGTCTGAATAGCTTTCTCTTACGGAAACCCGACATGTCGGGCCCTATCACCATATAGAGAATAACGCCGAACACAGGGAGAAATACGAGTGTTATAAGCCACAGAATGGTTCTGTCCGGGTTCTGGCTTTCCATGAAAATAATGGCTCCCACAATGCAGGCATAAGCTATGGTAAGATGCCACGCGTAGCTCTTTGCCGTGTAAATCAGCCCTGTTATGACAGAAACCACATGAGGGTGAAGGGAGAAACCCTCCTTTGACTTTACGATACACTCATTTATAAAGCCCATGATGGTGGGCGAGAGCCCTGCGATGAAAGCGACAACTATGAGCAGCAAGAAAATCTTTGCGGTTCTCCACATAAACTCAGCCCCCTTAACCCTTCTCATTATAAACGGTGAAGAAAAAAAATAAAGCGAAAGAGTGCATGATGTTTTACCTTTGACACTTATATCGGCCGCTTTTTATATTCCTCTGTTCTGATATAATTGTACTGTATATATCGGGGTATTTCCGCCGCCCTATTTTGTTTGAACCGGAGGACGCAAAATGCGCAGAGGATTTAAGCTTATTGTCATCATTCTTGTTTTTGTTATATCTGCCCTAACTGTATCCGAATCCTACGCGGCTGCCTCTGATAAGCGTCATGACCTTTGGGGCTTTCCGCATAAGGATGGGATAGTGCTTGTGCTGTCCGGGGGCGGAACAAAGGGACTTGCTCACATCGGAGTATTTGAAGTTTTGGAAAAAGAGAACGTGCCCATAGCAGCCATTGTCGGTACAAGTATGGGCGCGATTATGGGCGGACTCTACGCTTCAGGCTGGACAGCGCAGGAGATGAGGGAGATTCTTTCAAAAGTTGACCTGATGGAAATTTTGTCTGACAGGTCTGGGACGGTACTTGTGGATACAGGCTACAACAGAGCCCCGTCCAGCGGAACATCAATGTTTTATCTGCAAATGGATAAGGATAAAAACATGCGAAGCAAAATAGGTGTTCTGAATGCAAAGGACTTATATGCCTTTCTGAGCGAACTTACTGCAAAAACCACCGTAACCGATTTCGATTATCTCCCTATCCCTTTTGCAGCGATGGCTACCGATATTGAGACAGGCGAGTCTGTTGCTATGAGAGACGGAAACTTCGCTTCCGCGCTTCGTGCGTCAATGTCCATCCCCGGCATATTTGAACCATGGGAAAGAGACGGGCGGCTGCTTGTCGACGGCGGACTTAAGGCCAATCTGCCCGTCATAGCCGCAAAAAAAATGTTCCCCGGCCACCCTGTCGTGGCAGTGAACTTGTCTCCGAAACACCTTAAGCGTTCGCGCAAAGAGCTTCGTTCACTTATAGAGATTGCGTCTCAAACATTGGACATCCTTATGGCGGAGCAGGTCAAGATAAACCTCGCGGAGGCGGATCTTGAGATTGCGCCCAATGTGTCAAGCTTCGGCGTACTGGCGTCGGATGGCTATGAAAAAATCATAGATCGCGGTGTTGTAGCGGCTCTTGAAAAAAAAGAAGAGCTGAATGCACTGCTCGGCACATATAAAGCAGCTCATTCCGATGCTGTTCATGCGGAGGTAGACCCGCCCAAAATACCCGTCGTAACGGCGGTTCGCTTCGAGGGAGTCCCGGAGGGAATGGCTCAGCATTTGCATGAGCAATACCAAGACTGGGTCGGACAGCCACTTGATATGAAGAAGGTATCAGATACATTGAAGCTTCTTTCCGCGCGCGAAGAATTTACCGCTGTGCAGGGGCGTACTCCAAAAGTCGGCAAGAATTCCGTCGAAGTTGTATTCTCAATAGCGCGTCCGCCAAAGTATGAATTTAATTTGGACGGCTACGTTGGCAATCTGCACCCGGACAGTTGGCTCTCCCTCTCCGCTCAGGTTCGCGATATACTCAAAGACGGAGATGTCGGGTCTTTGGAATACCGCATGGGAAGTCACTGGGGTGTTATGGGCAGATACTTTACCCCCGTCAGCAACAGCGAAAGCCAGTTCGGGCTTGTCCTTGCCGCCAGAGAAGAGGGATATGAACCTGCAAATGCGGACTCAATGACATACGAGAGATACACAGCAAGGCTCGCATGGTACAAATCTATAAATCACAAGCTGCGTTTCGGTATCGGCTATGCGATGGAGCGCGTGAGTGATGGGGATACGGAGACGGGACCGTATTTTAACTTGAGCTTGAACACTCTGGACGATCCGATTCTGCCCACAAAGGGAATTTCTCTTATCTCCAATGTGTGGGTTCCTATCGGAGAAACCGCTGTCTCAAAGACCGTGTTCCAAACGCACCTTCCCGTGTGGAGAAAGCTGAGAGTCATCTTCTCGGGCGGACTCAAAACCGGCGATGCTTCGACCCCCGGATATGAAGCTCTTCTCGGCAGCAACGAGGAACTGTACAGCCTGGCGCAGCATCCGCTATTGGGCGACCAGGTGTTTTGGGTGCACCTGGGAGCCGCAAAGACGGTTATGAAATCATGGTGGGGCGGAATTAACGTAGAGCTGTTCGGAAACTACGGAGAAGCCCTCACGGACTGGAGCCGCAATTCGAGCTGGTGGGAGACGGGCATCGCCCTCTCGATACCGACGAATAACTTTGCGGGAAGATTCACAATCGTCTACGACCAAGACCAAGAGTTCACCTTCGGCTACTCGTTCGGACTGCCGCGCTGGTGGAACGGTCCTTTGCCGTAAAACGTAAAATGCGTGGGTTCGCCAAAACTCCGTTACACTACAGTCCTCTGTAGATTATTGTCAGTGTTTTTATCTTAACAGTTCACAGTTATGTGTAAATGTGTCTCTGGAAAGAAGTAAAATACACACACTACCTGCACTACTGTAGGTAGTGTGTGTGGTATGCTAATTCTGTCGACAGGATTCCTCCTTAGCTAGGTTTTGTTTATAGAGGTCAAATTCTTTTTGCCCTTTTTTGGTTTCACTTTCAAGTCTGGAATCTCCGCTTAACACATATCTATTGATTTTAAAACGTGCAAATGTTGACATGTTTTGAAAGTCTTGCCTGTTTTCCTGTCTCATTTAGCTTCACACTCTCCATTGTTTAGTTAAGTTGGTCTGCCTCTTGTTGGGCTAGGCTTTGTTTATAGAGACCAAACTCTTTGATTTGTTGTTTTGTGTCTGTGCGTTTGCGTGTTTTTACCATGCCTAGCCTGTAGGCTGTAAGGTATTGAATGGTTTCAGGATATGTTGTTCTGCATTCATCGTATCTTTCCTTTTTTGGAGCTGTTGCTGCTTTTTTTCGTTTGCTCATGATATCCTGTCCTTTCTTCTGCTTTTAGCTTGTACCGTAGGTGTAGAAGCGGCTATGCAAATTAGTAGTGTTTTTGTTGTGGCTGCTGCTTAGAGTTCCGGATATTTGGTTTTTGTTTGTTCTTCTGCTTCTGCTTTGTTGTGTCCTATGATGGATTTGACGGTTTTTTTGTTCGTTCATCATGTTTGTGTATTCTTCTGCTTAAATTTGCGCTGTAAGTGCTTGTATAAAGTGTGCTCCGCTGTATAAGTTAATTGCGATTGTAGCACGAAGTAGGCAGTAACGGGAATATTGTTCTGGTGTAAGTTTTTGTTCCGCCTAAGTGTCTTTGCTGTTAGCAGATTGAGTATTCCGCATCTACAAGCGCACCTAAAATCATCCGCATGAGCCCAGTGTAATTATGCAAACGAGCCCAGTGTCTCGGCGGTAAGCCCAAGCATATTTCTGCTACTTTTGCTGAATACGCGTACTGCGTAAATCACACAAGGGAGGTCATACATATGACCATGTACACAGAGATACTGCGCCTTTGAGGGCAGACTCAGTCAGCGGGATATCGCGGCAAGCTGGCGGCTGTGCGCACAGAACAGCACTCAATAATATTCTGCGGTCAGATAGGGACATCCGAATGGTTGGCTGCGCTTGGCAATACTCTGATGGCATGAAACCTGATTGACAGGATAATTCATTGCTCAGATAAGGCCATACTGCAAGGTGATTCGATGAGAAAGAAAAAAGGCTGAGGCAAATTCAAGATCATACAGACACAATAAAATAATGCCTCTCTAAAATGACTGGGCTCGCCGCCGTGAAGGCGGGCGCATTTGCTTCGTAACAGAAAACCATGCCCTACGGAATAGTGGGCTCATTGGAGCGTGATATGCACTTTTTTTGTAATAGCACGTTTTCTGACCTCTGATGATGTTGTAGACGGATGCTTGCCAAGAGTTTCTGCTATGGTGAATATTACGCACCCAATGCAACGTGATTCCGTTTTTTGCGCTAACAGCATCACGCGGGTGCCGGGCACATCAGAACGCCGGCGACGAGTACTCCGTTACGACACAGACGAGTACATGAACTAATCTAATGGCGTGGACAAACGATTGACAAACTACCGACGGGGAATCGACATTCTGCCGACGCACTGCCGACAAACTATTGACGAACGCTTCCGGCATTGGTTCTAAAAGCACCGGACAGTATA
>CAZBYL010000026.1:0-32890 GCA_964496275.1 uncultured Synergistaceae bacterium
GGGGGCGCAAGATAATGGAAAAAATATTATTCAGAGGTTTTAAGATTTTAGACGGACATAAATTTATCGCCGAGGATTCTGTTCTTGTCGAGAACGGTCTTGTTGCGAAGGTCGGAACAGATCTCGCCTGCGATGGAGCGGATGTCATAGAGGGAGAGGGGCGTATTCTTACCCCCGGATTTATAGACCTTCATGCGCATTTCAGAGATCCGGGCGGCGAATGGAACGAGGACATAGCGTCAGGCGCCGCTGCCGGTGCTGCGGGCGGTTTTACGACATTGGTCGCAATGCCGAATACAAAACCTGCAATATCGGAACCTTCTCTTATTGAGTACGTGTTGAGCCACGGACGCGCCGCAGGTGCGTCGCGCATACTTCCTGCGGGCTGTGTCAGTAAGGGGCGTGAAGGCAAGGAGATGGCGGAGCTGCTGAAGATGGCGGAGGCCGGAGCTGTATTCTTTACGGACGACGGAGCCCCGGTTGCTACGAGCAACCTTTTGCGCCTTGCTCTTCTTTACGCCGGAAAGGACCAGCCCAGAATTATGGAGCATCCGGAGGAGATCAGCCTCTTCAAAGGCGGACAGGTTCATGAGGGCCGTGTGAGCGCTCTGAGCGGACTCAAAGGCATACCCGCCGCATCCGAGGAAATAGACGTCGCCCGCGGCATAGCTCTTGCCCGCGAGACCGGCGGAAGAATCCACTTCACGCACTTGAGCAGCAAGGGCGCTCTCGGACTCATTCGTCAGGCAAAAAAAGAGGGCTTGGATATAACCTGCGACACGACTTTCCACCACCTCACACTGAACGAAAACGCTGTTATCAACAGCGGCTACAACTCTCGCTATAAGGTGAACCCGCCGCTTCGCAGCGCGGAGGATCAGAAGGCCCTGTGGGAAGGTCTGCAGGACGGTACGGTAGATGCGATAGTTACGGACCATGCGCCATGGCACATGGACGAAAAGGACGAACCTTTCCAGGAAGCTCCGTTCGGAATCGCGTCTTTGGATTGCGCGGTGGCAGTACTTATAGATTTTAAAAACAGAAATTATCCTGATGTTCCGATGGAACTTCTCTTTGAAAAGATGACTTCCTCACCGGCAGCTCTCCTTCCGGAAAAATGGCAGGGGCTCGGAGTTATAGCCGAGGGTGCCGCGGCTGATATCACAGTAATAGATGAGGAGCGCACCCGCATCGTGGATTGTGCCGAGTGGAAAAGTAAGGCACGCTGCTGTCCATGGGAAGGTATCGCTCTGACAGGTTGGCCCGTTATGACATTCGTCGAAGGACGCAAGGTGTGGCAGGACAACGAAGAGCTTTAAACTGATAAGTAAGTAGTTGTAACAAGCCCCCGCTTTTCAGACCGAAGTTGTATGTGCAAAAACTTCCGAGCTTGAAAGCGGGGTTTTTATAATTCGCACTGTTTACTGCGTAAATTGCAGGGTCAGATAGAATTCTTTAGGCTATAATATTTCAAAGGCTGGGGGTGCTTTTTTATGGGAAAAAATAATTGCGGATTGATTGTCGCTCTGGATCTCCCCACTCTTGACGGGGCACGGGCTTTTCTTGAAAAATTGGATAAGGCCACTCCCTATGTCAAGGTCGGACCGAGACTTTATGCGATGGGCGGCATAGGTTTTGCAAAGGAAATAATATCTATGGGGTACAATCTTTTTCTGGACTTGAAGCTCCATGACATACCGAATACAGTTGCGTCAGCGGTGGAACCTCTGTCTGAGATCGGCCTGTGGGCTCTTACCATTCACACGTCAGGCGGATATGAGATGATGTCGCGTTCCGTTGCGATGCGGGACAAAACAGGCAGTAAGATGAATCTTTTCGGTATAACGGTACTTACAAGTCTTGGCGGTGAGCTTTGGAGCGATGTACACCCCGGCTCGGACTTGAGAGAGTCTTTGGTTGCAAGAGCAAACACGGCAGAAAGAGCCGGACTCGACGGAATAGTCTGTTCTCCGCTCGATCTTGAACTTTTGGGCGGGCACGCCAAGAGTCTCGTCCGTGTCGTTCCCGGGATACGCGCCGCAAAAGTTAGTACCGAGGATCAGACGCGCGTCGCTACGGCGAGGGAAGCTGCCGATATGGGAGCAGGCTACATAGTTGTAGGGCGTCCCATACTTGAAGCTGCAGATCCGATTGCCGCCGCCTGCGGTATTTTGGATACTTTGAAGGGGGATTAGGAATGAGCTGTTCATGCGGATGTGAGTGCGGAGATGTAGTAGCAAAACGCATTCAGGAAATGATGAAGGAGAGCGGAGCTCACCTTGAGGGGCATTTTAAACTTACGTCCGGACTCCACAGCGGACACTACTTGCAGTGTGCTCTTATGCTCAGGTTCCCGAAGTTTGCTGCTTATGCTGGTGAGAAGCTTGCAGAGCGTCTTGCTCCGTACAAACCCGAATTTATACTTTCTCCCGCTTTGGGCGGTCTTATCATAGGGCATGAGGTTGCAAGAGCATTGGACATTCCTTTTATATTCTGCGAGCGGCAGGACGGAGAAATGAGACTCCGCAGGTTTCCTGTGCCCGAGGGGAAAAGGTTTGCCCTTGTGGAAGACGTTGTCACAACCGGAAAATCTTCCAGAGAAACAGCGCAGATTCTTGTCAACTGCGGTGCGGAGTGGGTGGCTTCGGGTTCTGTGATAGACAGACGCCCTGCTTCCGCCTGTGATGATTGGGAACTACATTCACTTTGGAAACTGGCGTTTCCCGTATATGACCCCGACGACTGTCCGCTATGCCGTGAGGGTATTCCCCTTGTGAAGCCGGGAAGCCGCCCTGACTCAAAATAATGTCTGTTTTGTCGCTGAGACATCTTTCCGGCAGAGCGGCAGTTTTCTCAGCGGCATTCTTTTTGTGCCTCTGTTCGTTTGCCGCACCCCTTTTTGCGGCAAACTTTTCCGTTACGTCACCATGGGTATACACGATAGCTTCCTTTATAGGCGGTGACAACGCCGGTGTAAGGTCGCTTTCCGTGTGGAATGCCGATGGCAATACCGCTGTAGTCTCTTCGCCCAGGGGCAGTGAGTATATAATTGCTCTGGACGCAAAAGACGCATCGCGTTTCAGAATAAGCAAAAACAATAAGAGACTCTTTCTGCTTTACCAAAATATTCCGTTGGCGGATAGCAATGTGCGCTCCGCCTTTTATGACCCTGCAACTTTACCGTTTATAGCGCAAAAAGTTATGAAGGCAATGGCAGAAGCCGATGATAAACGCTACTCGTTTTACCAGCGTCGGCTCGCGGAGTTTCAATCAAGAATAGAGAGCACAATGGACATAGGCAAACATCTTCTGGGGAAGGCTAAGATGCTTGACCTTACCGGTGCGCAGGGCAGTTGGGTCAGATCCGCTGTTCCCGGTGCGGTTCGTCCGCCGGATTCTGTGTGGAGAAGCTGGCTTGACGGTGACAGCGCAGCTCTTAATGCCGCGCTGAGCGAAGCTTCCAGGCGGGGCTGGCTTCTGTTGCTTGACCCTTGGACCCCGCAGCAGATTCGTACTGCGGCTCAGGCTTATCAGTTTAGGCTGACTCTCCCTCCGCCATCCATGAAACAAGATTATTTTGTGCATCTTCATGAGGTTTTTATCGCCATCAACAATAAAATAAATCAGCCTAAAACGAAATAGTTTTTCTTTGCCGAGTGCCGCAGCGTCAGTGGTATAATGTGAAATAGCTGTGAACTTCGGATAGTACGAAGTTTGTTTTTGAATCATTATCGGAATGGGGTCGTAATATGCCGCGTAATCTGGTTTTTTTCTTCATGATTTTATTTTCCGTCTGTTTTTTTGCTCCCGCTTCCGCGCTCTCTGCCGAGAAGGCCACGATGGAAGCGGATACTCTCACGTATAACGTAAATACAAAAAGAGCAACTGCTGTAGGCAATGTTGTTATCAAGAAGGACGGCGCAGTTCTGTTTGGAAATTCCGCAGACGGTAATATGGAGTCGTCCGAATTTACTTTGAAAGGCAATGTCAGAGGCAATTTCCCAAAACAAAACGCACAGCTTGTTTCCGAGTCTCTTAAATGGAAAAAAAATCCATCTTCAAAGAACGGGATAGTGGAGGCTTTTTCCAACGTGTTCCTTACAAGGGGGAGCGCGGACAAGCTCAGAGCACAATACGTGCGTTGGGAAACAGATACTGAAAATTATGCGGCCAGAGGAAATGTCGATGCGATAAGTGAAAGCAGAATCCTCAAGGCAGGAGAAGCCGTACGGAACGGCGATAAATTTTGGGGCAAAAATGTTACCCGCTATGAGGACAGAGTCAAAAAGGTAGGGTTTTCAGCAGCCTCTGTCGAAGGTACATTCCGCGGCAAACTTATGGCTGAGGTTGTCGCGTCGGGCTCTGTTTCCATCGATTATGTCGATAAAGCTGGGCTTAAGACTGTTGTAACCGGAGACAAAGCAATATACTCCAAGGATAGGGGTACTGTTGTAATATCCGGCAACGCGAGCGCTGTGCGCAGTGACGGTAAGGTCGTTACCGCGGACAATCTTGTCCTGCATGAAGAGAGTAAAAATATAGAGGCTATCGGACGTTCAAAAATCACCTTCGATATGCCTAAAAACGATAAAAAAGCAAACTCCGAAGCAAAGGGTAATTGATAATGGAAAAAAATGAAGCCGGAATATTGAGGGCTGACCACCTCATAAAAACCTTCAGCGGAAGGCGCGTTGTAAATGATGTTTCGATAAATATCCGCAAAGGTGAAATTGTCGGTCTGCTCGGCCCGAACGGAGCCGGAAAGAGCACAACATTCTATATGATAGTGGGAAGAATACTTCCGGAGAGCGGTTCGGTTCATGTCAATGACCTCGACGTGTCGTTTATGCCGATGTACCGGCGCGCCCGCGTGGGGCTCGGTTACTTGCCGCAGGAGTCCTCTGTTTTCAGAAATCTTACCGTGCGGGAAAATCTGGATTTGGTGCTTGAAGAGTCCGGAATGCCTTCAAAAGAGCGTTCCTTAAAAATCGATATCCTGCTGAATGATTACGGTATTGCTCATATAAGTGATGTGCTCGGTGTTTCGCTTTCGGGCGGTGAGAGAAGGCGTGTTGAGATTGCAAGGTGTCTTGCGCTCGAACCCTCTTTTATTCTTCTTGACGAGCCGTTCAGCGGCATAGACCCCATAGCTGTGGCGGATTTGCAGTCTATTATTAAAAACCTGAAAGACAAAGGATACGGTGTCCTGCTTACTGATCACAATGTGCGCGAGACTCTCTCTATCACGGACAGAGCTTACCTTATACATGACGGTAAAGTATTTCTTGACGGATTGCCCGACGAAATTGCCAATAATGAACTTGCTAAGAAGTTCTATCTTGGTGAAGACTTCACTTGGTAGCCGGTAATACCCGTGAGCAGTAACGAAAACCTTTCCGGCATGGTGAGACATGCCATGAGAATGATGGTTGGCACTCTTGCAAGCCGTGTGCTGGGACTTGTGAGGGAGATGCTTACCGCTGCGCTCTTCGGAGCGACTCGGCAGCTTGATGCTTTCTACGTTGCCTACACTCTTGCCAACCTTGCAAGGCAGCTTCTTGCCGAAGGAGCTTTATCCGCATCTTTTGTCCCTGTTTTTTCACGCACCCTTGCCGCAAACGGGAAGGACTCCGCTCGTGACCTTGCGCGTGAAGCTCTCTCGGTGCTGCTTGTGGGCGGTATCTTTGTAGTTACACTGGGAATTATCTTTGCTCCTCTTTTCGTCGGAGTAATGGCGCCGGGCTTTACATCGGAGGGGCGCGCTCTTGCCGTATCCCTTACGCGAATGATGTTTCCGTTCCTGATTCTCATATCCGTAGGCGCTCTTGCGATGGGAGTGCTCAACAGTATGGGCAGCTTCTTTGTACCGGCTGTAGCCCCGGCGATGAGCAACATAGCCTACATACTCTTCCTTCTTGCCACTATGAAACACCTTTCCGTATGGAATCTTGCCACAGCCGTGCTTTTGGGCGGTTTCTGCCACATGCTTATGCAGTGGTACTGGTGCGGGCGTATGGGAATAAGGCTGATACCATCCGTGCCTCACAGAAATAACCCGGAACTTCGCAGTATGATGGCTCTCTTTTTACCCTATGCCGCAGGGCTTTCTCTCAATCAGGTGAATCCGGTTATCAGCCGTATGCTTGGTTCCTTCTTGGAGGGCGGTTCCATATCCGTATTAAACTATGCCGACAGAGTTTTGCAGCTGCCGCTTGGACTTTTTGTTATAGCGATCTCACAGGCTGTCCTTCCGATGCTTTCGCGTCAGAATCCGGAAGACAGGGTCGGGTTCAGGGATTTTATCCGCGATGCTCTGAGGTTTAACCTGTTTGTTGTTCTTCCTGTGGCTATAGGCCTGTTTGTCGTCTCGGACGAGGTTATACATATTCTTTTCTACAGGGGAGCATTTTCGGAATGGGCATGGCATGCGACAGCCACCGCTCTTGCCCTTTACGGGCTTGGACTTCCCGGTATGGCGAGCAGTACTGTCATACTCAGGGCAATGTATGCCAGAAGAATGCCTCGTGCCGCGGTCTTTGTAACAGCCGTAACAGTATCCGTAAATATATGTGCCAGCTTGATTCTTATGCCGCTTTTTAAGTATGCGGGGCTTGCCGCCGCAACAGCGCTTGCCTTTACCTGTGCAAGCCTATACGGAGGATGGGCTCTGTCCCGTGATTTGAAAGAAAAATTGAATATATTTGATAAAAAATGGACTGCAAAAATCGGCGCCGCTTCCGGACTTATGCTGCTTTGCCTTCTTTTGCTGAGGCTGATTCTTCCATATCCGCACACGCATGGAATTTTGCCGCGCGCTGCATGGATAGGCGGTGCAATGCTATTGGCGGCCGGGGTGTATGCCGCCTCAACGGTTTTTTTGCACTGTCCCGAGTGGCAGTGGATACGGGGCGCGGTTAAAGGTAAAAAAGCTTCGTCTCCTCAGAATTAAAAATATAACATGGTGTAGGGGGAATGTTTATGAAAAAGGTTATGCTGTGTGCTGTTTTTCTCATTGTCTCTCTGTTTTTTGCAGGAATCGCCTCCGCCGCGAGGCTGTCGGAGGAACTTGTAAAGCTCCTTGAGTCGCATCAAGTAAACTGTTGGGTAGAGGGAGAAATTATGGGCGACCTCATTCTCGGCGCGAGAGGTTCTATACAGTTTATCTATCTGGACGAACCGATGTCTTTGGCAATACGAGAAGATAAGAAGCTTGCTCCCTGGGTTGACGATATAAACCAATACTATGGCTCTCCCGGAACTGCCGGCAAGGCCCTCTTTGTTGTGCAGATTCAGAGCAACAAACCGTGGAATGTCGAAATATCAAAATTCAAAGTCGGAAATTACAACCCCAAAATTGAAGACGTGCTCACCCCGAGTTGGAGAAACCCCATAGGGAGTTTGCAGTCGGGGGAAAAAGGGCAATTTGCCTTTGTTGTTCCGAAATCCGAGCTTAAAAAGGGTAAAGAAATAGAAATAGGCTACGATAAAGATATTCTCAAGTGGAGCGTCCCCAAATAAGATGCACACATACAAATGCGCCGGGTGCGGACACCTGTTTAAAACAGAAGATTTTGCCGATAAATGCCCTAAGTGCAGATGCAAAATTCTCATTCACAAAGACGGAGAGAGCAGACGTAAAAAGAACTGCGGCTGCGGCGGTAATTGCTCTTCATGCGGAGGCTGCCGCTGATTTAGGCAAACATTGTCTTTGGATTTTTGCCGCAGTTATTTTTGCTTTGGCGATGGAGGAACATTATGCAAAAAGACCGCTTTGTAACACTCGCAATAGAATCAAGCTGTGACGACACAGGTATAGCTCTGCTCAGCAAAGAGAGTGTTGTTTTGGCGAATGCGCTTTCAAGCCAAATAGATTCTCACTCAAAGTATGGCGGAGTTGTACCGGAGCTTGCCTCGCGAATGCACCAGGAAGCAATAATCCCGCTTCTTAACGCTACTCTTGCAGAAGCAGGGATTACCGACCCCAAAAGCGAGATAGACCTTATTGCAGTAACGGCGGGGCCAGGGCTTATGGGTTCGCTGCTGGTCGGAGTCATGACGGCTAAGGCTTTAGCTCAGGGGTGGAACGTGCCTCTTATAGGAGTTAACCACCTTGAGGGTCACATATTTGCGAGCGTCGCAGCAAACAGAGGGCTGACGCCTCCTTTCGTGTCCGTTATTGTCTCCGGCGGACATACGGAGCTGGTGCTTGTACGAAATTTCGGAGATTACACGCTTCTAGGCTCGACAAGGGACGATGCCGCGGGAGAGGCTTTTGATAAGGTCGCAAAAATATTGGAGCTCGGATATCCGGGCGGGCCGATAATAGACAGACTTGCCAAGACGGGAGATCCGAACTCATACCGTCTGCCGACGCCTCTTTCAAATACCGACGAAATCGAATTCAGCTTCAGCGGGCTCAAGACGGCCGCAGCCACTCTCATAGGAAAGCTTCGCACGGAAGAGATGGAACTGCCGTTGGAAAATATATGCGCGTCGTTTCAAAAAGCTGTAATAGAATCTCTTGTCGGCAAGATAATGCTTGCCGTGGATAAGACGAACGTGCGGCGCGTGACTCTTTCCGGAGGCGTCGCGGCAAATTCGGGCTTTCGCGAAAAACTTTCCGAAATTGCTCAAAAAGATGATATAGAGCTATTTCTTCCGCCGGTTTCAATGTGCACGGACAATGCCGTGATGATAGCTGCGGCCGGTTATAACGCGTACGCCAGAGGTATGAAAAGCGGCCTTGATTTATCTCCTGATCCTTCGTGGGAGATATGGTAATGCAGTGAAGTTATCGCAGCAAATATGAGTGTGAACCGTATGCCTATGGTGTACGGTTCTTTTTTTTGTAAAAAAACAGAAAAACGCAAATAGAGACTTGATTTTTTCCTGCAAACGATATAATATTATCGATATTAAAATATCGTGTCAGGAGGGACAGTCAATGGCTAGGGTCGAAAATGCTCCGCTTTCTATTTCAAAGCAAACTCTTCAAAGGCTTCCTATTTACTTGGAATTTCTTCATAAATACAAGATAGCAGGAAATGTTAACGTATCCTCAGCGGTAATGGCTCAGGCGCTCTCACTGCACCCGGTTCAGGTACGCAAGGATTTGGCATCGGTGAGCACCGTGGATGGAAATCCGAGGATAGGTTTTGGCCTGGGCACTCTTATTCGCGATATAGAAGACTTTCTGGGCTACAACAATCTCACGGACGCGGTTCTTGCCGGAGCGGGAAATCTCGGAAGAGCCCTGCTCTCCTACAAAACTTTTGAGCAGTGCGGTATACAGATTCTCGCAGGGTTTGACAGTGACCCCGCGAAGATAGGAAGCAGCGTTCACGGAAAAGAAATTCTCGATTTTGCAAAGCTGACGGATATGTGCAGACGGTTCGGCGTTCATATAGGGATAATCACTGTGCCTGCCGATTCCGCTCAGTCCGTGTGCGACATGATGGTAGCGGGCGGTGTGCTTGCTATATGGAATTTTGCGCCGGTGAAGCTCTCTCTTCCCGAAGGCATACTGGTGCACAACGAGAATTTGACGGCGTCGTTATCCGCTCTTTCTAGTATGCTGCGGCAGAGAATGAGCGTAGAAAAATAGTTTCCTTTTGCACTTTGCGGTTACTCGTTATTTATGCTCCACAAAACATAAACGGAAAAGAGATGTTGCGCTGTGAGTGAGAATTTTGATTACTCGGCAGTCGACGAAATATTGTCGGCTCATGCTTCTGATAAGGCGGCTGTAATAGCTGTCCTTCAGGACATTCAGGAACATTACCGCTACCTTCCCAAGGAAATATTTCCGTACCTTTCACAGAAACTCGGCATAAGTCAGGCTCGTGTCTACAGCGTGGCCACCTTCTATGAGAATTTTTCGCTTAATCCCAAAGGAAAGTTTGTCCTGCGAGTTTGTGACGGAACAGCTTGCCACGTAAGAAAATCCATTCCGATACTTGAAAGACTCCGCAGCGAGCTCGGACTCTCTGAAACTAAGGTCACTTGCGATGACCTGTCCTTTACTGTCGAAACCGTGTCGTGCCTCGGAGCCTGCGGGCTTGCTCCCGTACTTACCGTAAATGACAAGGTGTACCCCGCGATGACGCCCGATAAGGCTTCGGAACTTTTGAAGACGCTGAAGGAGGAACTTTAGAATGTTGGCATCGAGAGAAGATCTTTGTCGGCTTAGGAAAATATATTCAGCCGGCCTTGCGGAAGAGAAGAAGAAAATCCTTGTGTGCGCAGGTACGGGCTGTATTTCCAGCGGATCTTTGGAAATTTTTGAAGAACTTCGCGGCATTATGGAGCGTGAAGGCATAAACTGTTCCGTCGAGCTTCAAGAAGAACCGCACGGTGACTCGGTAGGGCTGAAAAAATCCGGCTGCCACGGTTTTTGTGAGATGGGACCGCTTCTAAGGATAGAGCCGCAGGGATACCTGTATGTAAAGGTAAAACTTGATGACTGCGAAGAGATAGTTAAACGCACCATTATAGGCGGTGAACATATAGAGCGTCTTGCATATCAGAAAGATGAGCAGATATACAAGAAACAGGATGAAATACCGTTCTACAAGAAGCAGACGAGACATGTGCTTGAGCACTGCGGCCACATAGATGCTACTTCAATAAAGGAATATCTTGCAATAGGCGGCTATTCCGCTCTCGAAAAGGCTCTCTTTGACATGAGCGGAGACGACATTGTCAATATGATAAGCGACGCAGGGCTGCGCGGGCGCGGCGGCGGCGGATTCCCGACAGGGCGTAAATGGAGCCAGGTTAAAAAACAAAAATCCAACGATAAATACATAGTATGCAACGCCGACGAAGGCGACCCGGGCGCATTTATGGACAGAAGCATAATGGAAGGCGACCCTCACCGTATGCTTGAAGGCATGATGATAGCCGGTATCGCATGCGGAGCGGAAAACGGATACATTTACGTGCGCGCCGAATACCCAATGGCAGTCAGCCGCCTGCGCGGAGCCATTGCACAGGCTGAAAAACTGGGACTTCTGGGCAAGAATATACTCGGAACGAATTTTTCGTTCAGAATTCATATAAACAGGGGAGCAGGCGCTTTTGTATGCGGCGAAGGAAGCGCGCTTACCGCATCGATAGAGGGAAAGCGCGGCATGCCCAGAGTCAAGCCGCCGCGCACGGTGGAACATGGGCTTTTTGATAAGCCCACTGTGCTTAATAATGTGGAAACATTTGCCAACGTTCCGCTTATCGTCAACAGAGGCGTCGAGTGGTACAGACAGCTAGGTCCCGATAAGAGCCCCGGAACCAAAGCCTTTGCCATCACAGGCAATATAGAAAATACAGGGCTTATCGAAGTTCCGATGGGTACAACTCTCCGAGAAGTCGTATTTGAAGTGGGCGGCGGCATGAGAGGCGGAGCCGACTTTAAAGCAGTACAGATAGGCGGTCCCTCGGGAGGGTGTCTTACTTCGAAAGATTTGGATATTCCGCTTGATTTTGACTCTCTCTCAGAGGCCGGTGCGATGATAGGTTCCGGCGGACTTGTTGTAATGGACAGCAATACCTGCATGGTGGAAGTTGCCCGTTTCTTCATGAACTTTACACAGAATGAATCTTGCGGCAAGTGTGTCCCATGCCGCGGCGGCACGAAACAGATGCTTGCCGTATTGGAGCGCATTGTTGCGGGTGAGGGGCGCGACGGAGATATCGAACTCTTAATGGAACTCTCCGATATGATCTCGTCCACGGCGCTTTGCGGTCTCGGCAAGACAGCGGCCTTTCCGGTAATGAGCACTATTAAGAATTTCAGAGAAGAGTACGAAGCCCATATATACAAAAAATACTGTCCCGTCGGAAGCTGCCAAAAACTCAAAAGAATGACGATAGATCCGCAGCTCTGCAAGGGCTGTTCAAAGTGCAGCAGAGCCTGTCCCGTGGGAGCGATCAGCGGCAAAATAAAGGAACCGTTTGTAATAAATCCGGACACATGTATCAAGTGCGGAGCATGTATCACCGCATGTCCCTTCCATGCGGTAAAGGAGGCGTAGCGTTATGGACAGCAAAAAATATATGGTAATCGACGGAATAAACGTTGAAATTGAGGGAGAAAAAAATATTCTTGAGCTTATAAGAAAAGCCGGTATAAAGCTTCCGACCTTCTGCTACTATTCCGAACTGTCAATTTACGGCGCCTGCAGAATGTGCATGGTAGAAAACAAGTGGGGCGGTCTTGATGCGGCGTGTTCCACACCTCCCAAGGAAGGCATGGAGATATATACCAACACCGAGCGTTTGAGAAAGTACCGCAAAATGATATTGGAGCTGCTGCTTGCCGACCATTGCAGGGACTGCACCACATGCCAGAATAACGGAACTTGCAAACTGCAGGAGCTGGCCATGCGCTTTAACATCGAGGGAGTTCGTTTCCCCAACGGTACGGAAACCCCCAAGCGTGACGATTCATCGCTCTGCATAACCAGAGACCAAAATAAATGTATTCTGTGCGGCGACTGTGTCAGAATGTGCAACGAAATACAGAATGTCGGCGCTATAGACTTTGCTCACCGCGGCTCAAAAATGACAATCAGCACTGTTTTTGACATACCTATAGCCGAAACGAACTGCGTAGGCTGCGGGCAGTGTGCCGCAGTATGCCCGACAGGAGCCATACTTCTTAAAAACGACACAAAGTTCGTATGGCAGGCGCTTGATGACAAGGCATGCAGAGTGAGCGTTCAGATTGCACCGGCGGTAAGAGTTGCGCTGGGGCGTGAATTCGGACTGACCGACGGGGACAATTCAATGGGGCGCATTGTTGCGGCGCTTCGCCGCATGGGGTTCAACGAAATATTTGACACCTCGACGGGAGCTGACCTCACCGTACTGGAAGAATCTTCGGAATTCCTTGAATACCTGAACGGCGGAGAACACAAAATGCCGCTCTTTACCTCCTGCTGCCCTGCGTGGATAAGCTACTGCGAGAAAAATGCGCCTGACATACTTCCTTATGTCTCAACGTGCCGCTCACCGATGCAAATGTTCGCATCCGTCATCAAAGAACATCACAGAATGTCGCCGCGCAGGCACGTGCACGTTGCTGTAATGCCCTGCACGGCTAAAAAAGCGGAAGCAGCCAGGAAAGATTTTTATACGGATGGAATGCCCAACGTAGATTATGTGATAACAACTCAAGAAATGATACAAATGATAAAAGAATCCGGCATCGTATTTACGGAACTGGAGCCGGAAGCCGTTGACATGCCGTTCAGCACAATGAGCGGAGCGGGAGTAATCTTCGGAGTCACGGGCGGAGTTACGGAGGCGGTGCTGCGCCGTATCGTGTCGGATAAATCCACGACAGCGCTTCAGGCAATAGCTTTTAAGGGAGTGCGCGGTATGGAAGGGCTGAAGGAAGCGTCTTTGAAATATGGAGACAGAGAGCTCAGAATCGCCGTGGTGAGCGGACTTAACAATGCCTCAGAGCTGATAAAGCGTATAAAATCAGGTGAGCACTATGATTTTGTGGAAGTTATGGCCTGTCCCGGCGGGTGTGTATGCGGTGCAGGACAGCCCTTTGTTCTTAAAGACGCAAAGACGGCCAGAGGCAAAGGGCTCTATTCGACGGATAAGCTTTCAAGCATCAAGAGGTCTGAGGAAAATCCCCTCATGATGTCTCTGTACAGCGGTCTGCTTAAGGGACACGTGCACGAACTTCTGCATGTACAATATACAAACGGCAAAAAGGACGGAGAAGGACAATGCTGATTATAAAAATATGCAACGGGACGTCTTGCTACCTGAAAGGCGCATACAATGTCATACAGCTCTTTCAACATGAAATAGAGGCCAGGGCTCTGCATGAAGAAATCAGTATAGACGGTTCGTTCTGCATGGGGCAGTGTCAGAATGATGTTTCCGTGCAAGTGGATGGAAAAGTTTACAGTGTAAATCCCGAAACGGCTCAGAAATTTTTCTGTGAAACAGTTCTTCCGCTTGTAAACCGCCAATAATATAAAAAAGGATATCCTCCGTTTCCGATTGCAGGAACGGAGGATATCCTTTTTTTGCAAAGTTTGCAAAACAACAGCTGATATATTTATCTCTCGGAGAATCCGCGCAGGAACGAGAATATTGATGACGCAGCCAGCGCCGCCGTTCTGTGGTCCTGATCCATGGGCGGGGAAACCTCCATGATATCTATGTACTTTATTTGTGAACTGCGTCCCGCAAGGTATGCTATCTTGTCCAGCTCGGGAGCTTTCAGTCCGCTCGGATTGCTTGCGGAGGCACCGGGAGCTTCAGTACTCCTTACCGCGTCAATGTCAAGCGATACTGCGATAGCATGCCCCCTGCGCCCCACTATCGTCAGAGATTGCAGGAATGATTCCATAACTCGTTCCGATACTTCGCGCAGAGTCAAAACCGTTCCTCCCAACCCACGAACCCAATTGTAGTAATGCGGCGAGTTGTACTGTTCCTGTATGCCGAACTCTACAAACGAATCGCCCGACAGAGCGCCGTTCTCGAGTTGTGTCAGAGCCCTATAAAAAGATGTTCCGCTGTTTATCCCGTTCTTATCAGTGCGGACATCAAGGTGCGCGTCCACATTTATGAGTCCGAGTCCGTCATGTCCTATCGATGCTCCCTGCACAAGCCCCGCCAGCCCCGGATATGTGAGGTCGTGTCCGCCCCCCAAAAGCAGAGGCGTTGCTCCGTGCGACACTATATCGGCAACTGCCTGCTGCTCCGCTGCGTGCACCTCTTCCAGAGATAGTCCGTTCGTATCCAGATTGCCGACGTCAACGACGGTTATGCGTTTGAAATCCATCGTAAAACCTGGCGTAAGTTTATAAAGTTTGCGGCGAATTTCGTCAGGTGCAAGAGATGCTCCTGCACGTCCCTTATTTGCCGTGATGCCTCTGTCTTCGGGAATTCCTATTATTGCAACAGAACCCATCTTAATATCGCTGACCTTTACCCTGTGAATCAATTCTCCGAGACGTCTGTCTTTGGGGTCGTTCCTGCTGTAAAAGAGGTCTCTGTCTGCTTTTTTTAAAGTGTATACCATTTATGATTCCTCCGAACTTCTGCTGATAATATGTTGAATACTATACACACGGACGTAAAAAATTAAGGGTATAATACCGTATTTGACTAGGCAAAAACCACTGTCCCGCCAATCCGTGCGGTAATATTATTGCCCTATCAGGAATAGACTATATTATGAAAAGGTGATGTGTATATGAAAGAGGTCAAAATGTTTATGTTTGAAGGCTGTCCGCACTGCAAAAAGGCGAGGGGCTTTATTGAGGAGCTTATAAAATCAAATCCCGATTATTCGAAGGTGCCGCTCACCCTTATTGACGAAAAGCTTTCTCCTGAGATAGCCGAAAAATATGATTATTATTACGTGCCGTCGTTTTTTGTTGATAATGTTAAATTGCATGAAGGAACTCCGACAAAAGAGGCAGTAGAAAATGTGTTTAAAGCGGCATTAGCAGAATGATATAATATATTTATTATATTTCTATAGTCTGTATCATTACTACATGATGCAGACTATTTTTACGTAAAATATATTCTTTTTTTCTTTGAATGATATAATAACTCAGTAAGAGAATGCCGGTTTTATGTCGTTGTTGGTAAGGGGAGAAAAAACAAATGCGCAGCTCCGTTTTGAAACATAAGGCACTATTTATTTTTATTGCCTTCTTTTTTGCGCTCTTGAGCATCCCCGCCCTTCCGGAGACGCTTTATGCTAAGGAAAAAATTGTTCGCGTAGGATGGTTCATGCAGCCCGGCTACATGGAGGTTCACAAGAACGGATCACTATACGGATATAACTATGAATACCTGCAAAATATTGCGCGCTGCACGGGCTGGCGCTATCAATTCGTTCACGGATCCTTTGAAGATCTTATAAAAAAGCTCTCGGCAGGGGAGATAGATATTTTAGGCTGTGTCTTTCTTACTAAGGAGCGCACATCGTTTCTTGGCTTTCCCAGCTACAGCGCGGGGGAGGACTACATAACACTTTTCACCTCTATTGACAGTGAGCTTTCGCCCAATGACTTCAAGTCCTTTAACGGTATCAAGGTTGGAGGAACGACCCGAAATAATCTGCGGCGTTTAGAAGAATTTGCGGCAGAAAATAATTTTAACGTAGCAACAAAGCTGTATTCTTCTTTCCAAGAGCTTATAAGTGCCATTGACAGCGGTGTCATAAATGTTGCCGTTTACGGAAGTTTTCAGCCTGACCCAGCTTATAAGTCGCTCGCCTCCTTTGCTCCGTCTTTCTTTTACTTTGCCACGACCAAGGGAAACAGAGAAATCTTAAGCGGGCTCAACAGGGCAATGTCATCGATAAAACTGTACAATCCCTATTATGACAGGGATCTCTCAAAACGTTATCTCCCAAGAGAGTATGCACGTTTTTCCATGACGGAGAGCGAAAAGGAGTTTGTTGCGTCGTCTCCTGAAATATTGGTGGCTCACGGTTCTGATTGGCCCCCCTTTGAAGAGATTGACGATACAACAGGGGAATACAAGGGAATATGCAGAGATCTGTTCGATAAAGTTTCTGAAATATCCGGGCTTAAGTTTAAGTACTACCGTACGTCAAATGTTGGTGGTATAGACAGAGAGGCTTCGGTTATCAGCAGTATGATAAACAACTTCGATGAAGCCTATAAGTCGGAATTTTATATCACAGATCCCTATCTGAAAATTCCCATGATCCTTATCCGTGACACGAGCAGACCTGTAAGCAGCAGTGCCTCAACAGCAATTTCACGGCACAACTGCATGCACAAGCAGCTTCGTGAAATGGGATATACGCTTGTATTCTATGATACTATCGAGGAATGCCTTGATGCAGTAAAGAGCGGTGAAGTGCACCAAGCTCTTATAAACTCAATATTTGCCGAGCATGTCTTAAAAAAGACGCGATACAAAAATCTGACACCGCTTATGATACAAAACCGAGTTTTTGAACCATGCGTAGGAGTGCGTGAAAACATCGATCCCCGCCTGTTCTCTATTCTCAACAAGGCTGTATTATTTATATCTCAAGCTGAGATGAATAATATAATTGCTAAAAACACAATTAATCTTCATGAGGGAAGCTTTATGTCTCTGTTAGAACAGATTCCTATGGATATATTCTTAGGTATAGGTTTATCTATGTTCCTAATCATACTACTATTGCTATTTCTTGTAAGAAGTCGTTCGCGTTATATTAAAAAAATCAACAACATACTGTATACTGACAACCTAACCGGGGCGCTTTCTCAGTATGGTTTCGAGAAAAGGTCGGAATCCGTACTCGCCGTCAACACTCAAAAATTGTACATTGTTGATTTTGATATAAGCCGTTTTGAAAACTACAACCTTGTACATGGTTCTGAGAAGGGGAATCTTCTGCTTAAAGAAGTAGTTCGGATTATTAAGGCGGATAGTACCAAAGATCTTCCCTATGCCCGTATCTATGCAGACCATTTTGTCACACTTGTCGAGTCTGAATCGCAAGAGGCGATCAAAAACGGAATTATAAAGTGCGACGAGATGCTGAAAAAATCTATGGGAGATAATTCTATAATCGTAAATTACGGAATATATGAGATAACAGACCGTTCCATGCCCATAAAAGAAATGATTGCCAGAGCCAGAGCTGCAAAGAGAACCGTGAAGGGAAATGTTGAAAATTACGTCGGATTTTATAACAAATCCATACATGACAAAGAAAGGGAAGACGGAGACATAATAGCGTGTATGAACGAGTGTCTTGCAAAAGGGGAGTTTGTGCCGTACTACCAACCCAAATATGACGCACAGACCGAAACTCTTATCGGAGCGGAGGCGTTGGTGCGTTGGATACGCTCTGACGGCACGATGGTTTCTCCAGACAGATTCATAAGGCTATTTGAACGCAACGGTCAGATAATGAAGCTCGATTTTTGCATGCTTGATCAGGTGTGCAAAACGCAACGGGAATTTTTGGACTCAGGCATTGCTGCAGTGGCAATCTCTGTTAACTTCTCTGCAGTACACCTTTACAGTGACGATTTTGTCGAGTCCATTAACAGAATAACCGAAAAATACAATGTGCCGCACAACCTTATAGAGATAGAATTTACAGAATCTGCGATGATAGAGAACCTTACTGTCGTAAAGACTATAATACATATACTTCATGAGTCAGGCTATATGGTGGCGATGGACGACTTTGGCAGTGGATATTCATCTCTTAACGTATTGAAAGAGCTCTCTGTTGATGTCGTTAAGCTAGATAGAGAGTTTCTTCAGTTCGATGAAAAAACAGTCAAAGGTGAACTGGTTGTGCAAAGCGCTATAAGGCTCGCAAAGGATCTTTCCCTCATTACTGTGGCGGAAGGAGTAGAGAAAGAACCGCAGTTGGAATTCTTAAGACGTTGCGGCTGCGATATTATACAGGGTTACTATTTCTCCAAACCTGTTAACCATGATACATACAAAAAAATGCTAAAGCGTCAATAATAGCGAAAGGCGGCGTCTAATGGGGAATTATGTGAAAATTGCGGTTTCAAAAGATTCTGGTGTGGCACAGATAAAACTTAACAGCCCTGAAACAATGAACGCTTTGGCTGCCGAGCTTTTTGAAGAACTTGAGTCTGCTGTCCGTGACGTATCAAAGGATGACTCAATAGGTGCTGTTGTGCTAACGGGAAGCGGCAAGGCTTTCTGTGCCGGGGGAGATCTGAAAAGATTTGCTGAGGGTTTTTCACCGCACGAGGGCTACATGTACATGAAGCGATTTTCGTCATTTATAAACTGCTTTGCGAATATGCCAAAACCTACGGTAGCTGCTGTCAACGGCTATGCGGTTGGAGCCGGTTTCTGCCTTGCCCTCCTTGCCGATATCATACTGGCCTCAAAAGACGCCAAGTTCGGCATGGCATTTGTCAATGTTGGGCTTATTCCGGATTTTGGCGGACTTTACACATTACCGCGTCTTATAGGAGTGCACAAGGCGAAAGAACTTGTTATGACGGGACGCAATTTATCTGCTGATGAGGCAGATAAAATGGGGATTGTGAATTATGTGACAGAACCGTGTGATCTGGAGAGAGAATCCCTATACATGGCAAGGAGACTTGCCAGCGGACCTTCGGTTGCGCACAAAATGTCAAAATTGCTTATAAATGCCTCATCCGATATGTCATTGGACGGGCTTCTTGAACAGGAGGCTTTGATACAAGCACAGTGCATACAGACCGAGGATCATAAAAATGCTCTAAAATCCTTTTTCGCAAAGGAGCCACCGCTGTTTCGCTGACATCAAAAACTTGTACATGGCAACCAACCGTCTTACGGAAACATAAGATTTTTAATGTGGTTTGCCCAATCAACTATATGTAAAACGGTCTAAAATTACATGGATAAAGAAAAGCAAAAACCCTGTCTATGACAGGGTTTTAATGAATCCGTATGAAACGGAATTATATGCAGTGGTGGGAGATAAAGGGATCGAACCTTCGACAGCCACCGTGTGAGGATGGTGCTCTACCACTGAGCTAATCTCCCAACTAACGAACATGGGAATTATACTTGCTGAACGGATATATTTCAAGTGCATTTGGCAAGATTTTATAGCTTTTGCCGGAAAAAGTGCTTCAGGCTTCTTGTAAGAGACGATTATTGGTGTAGAATAGGGAAGTATTTGTTTGTGAAAGGTCGTATGTTTATGATCAATGCGGTGAAAATGAACGGTAATGGCAACGATTTTCTTGTTATCAACAATATGGATAAAAAATACGACTCAAATGATTTGTCCGAAATGGCGCGCAAGCTTTGCCGCAGGAGGGAGTCCGTAGGCGGTGACGGCATCCTTGTTTTGGAATCGTCACAGCTTCGTGCGTTTAAAATGCGTCTTTTTAACAGCGACGGCTCCGAGGGGGAGATGTGCGGAAACGGAGCGCGCTGTGCCGCCCGTTTTGCTTTTGAAAGCGGTATAACGGAAAAGAGTGATCTTACTTTTGAAACACTCGGCGGAGATGTTCGGGCTTCCGTTAACGGTCCGCGAGTTACACTCAAGCTTGCCCCGGTTATTCTTGATAATATAATGGTTGACACCCCAATATGTGTGAACGGTGAGGATTTTAACTATACTTTTATAACTGTAGGTGTTCCTCATGCCGTTATTTTTGAGGAGAAGAGGTCAAGGAGCGAGGAAGGGTACAGGACGTTGGGAAGAGCCATACGCAACAGGACGGATTTGTTCCCCGACGGTACAAATGTAAATTTTGTTGTTCCGAGGGAGAGTCTTGACGCAGAGCTTGATGTTCTAACCTACGAACGCGGCGTGGAAGATTTGACTCTTTCCTGCGGAACCGGTTCTACAGCAAGCGCTATAGCCTCTGTCTTGATAGGCATAACGGGGCCCAAGGTTGATGTATGGAATCCCGGCGGACTCAACAGGGTTACGCTCTCTTTTGAAGGTTCCGATAAGGTGTTTCCCGAGTTGGAGGGAAGTGTTGTGAATGTTGCATCGCTTTCTATTACCGAGGAATCTATGAGATAGTTTGTCTCGCTGTTTAAGTGAAAATAACTGCAAAAGTTGTGATGATTCGTGTATAACTCTGCAGAGTGCGTTTTATTATTATTTGGAGGTTGTTGTATATGTCAAAATTGCCGAAACCGTGGTGGCGAGAAACGATTGAGACTATTTTTTGGGCTTTAGTCCTGGCGCTTATTTTGCGAACCTTTGTTATCCAGGCATTTTGGATTCCGAGCGGTTCGATGATTCCCACATTAGAGATTGGCGACAGAGTTCTTGTCCTCAAGTTTTGGTATGCTATGCCGACGGTAGAACCCAAACGCGGACAGATTGCGGTGTTTAAATATCCTGTCGACCCGAGACGAGACTTTGTGAAGAGAATTATCGGTCTTCCCGGAGATACTGTTGAAATACGCAACGGTACAGTCTATGTGAACTCCAGAGAATTGTTTGAGCCTTATGTCAAAAACACTGATACGTACAATATGGAAGAGCAGAAGGTACCTGAAAACAGTTATCTCTGTCTCGGAGATAATCGCCCCAACTCCCAGGACGGCCGTTTCTGGGGTTATGTCCCGAGAAACTTCTTCCGCGGTCCCGCCGTTTTCAGGTACTGGCCTTTGAACCGCATAGGGCTGATAGAGTAAATGGCTCGCACTGTTTGGTATCCGGGGCACATGGCAAAGGGCAAGCGTCAGTTGGAGGCGCTTGCCGGTAATATTGATTTAATCATAGAAGTCAGAGATGCCAGGGCTCCTGTTCTCTCGTCGTCTCCGCTGCTCAAAATGTTCACCCCAAAAATTCAGGTGTTGGTTGTCCTTTCAAAAGCAGATTTAGCAGATGAGAAATCTACAAAAATTTGGGCCGATTATCTGAAACGTAAAAATCTCCCCGCATGGCCTCTTGATTTGAGAAAAAGCGGAATGTCTCTTATCAAGAGAGTGCTTACCGAGAAAAAGCCCGCCTTTCGCGATTTGAGAATGGCCGTTGTGGGAACGCCAAACGTGGGAAAGTCGATGCTTATAAACCAGCTTGTCGGGAGAAAAGCCGCCCCTGTAGGCGGCATCCCGGGTATAACAAAAGGTGTCTCCTGGTTTAAAGGGCAGGGCTATCTCCTTGTCGATTCGCCGGGGATACTGGATCCTCACAGCGATGCGCGTGCGCACAGAATGATTTCATGGATAGGTTCTTCCAAAGGACAGGTCATAGGGAGCTGGGAGGAGCATGCCAAAGAGTGCATAGAGTTTCTCATAAGGAAAAATCTTTGGAGCGGTGTCGAACATGCGTGGGGTGTGTCCTCTGATGACGACTCTTCCATTGTTCTGGAAAATATAGGAAGAAGGCTAGGTAAACTGCTTCCCGGCGGTGTCGTTGATACAGAGGCTGCGGGACGCTCTTTTATCGATGCTTTTGCGACAGGCAAGCTCGGGAGAATGACTCTTGAGATGCCGGGAGATGCACCGCTTTGGGAAAGCCTGAGGTAGTGTGTACTCAAGGAAATTTTGTAATAGCGGGGACTGATGAGGCCGGCAGAGGTCCGCTTGCCGGTCCTGTTGTTGCGGCTGCGGCTATTCTTACTTTTGAGCAGAGGTCTTTGCTTCTTGCAATGGGACTCAGAGATTCTAAAAAACTTACCGAATCAAAAAGGGAAACGCTGTTTCAAAAAATTTGCGAGTGCGGTGTCATTTGGGCTGCACAGGCAGCATCCCCGCATCGGATTGACAGCATGAACATCCTCAACGCGTCTTTGTGGTGCATGAGACGTTCTGTTGAGAGACTTTCGGTGAAACCTGAGCTTCTCCTTGTTGATGGAAATATGGCTGTTCCGTCGCTCTCTATTCGTCAAAAGTGTGTCGTTAAGGGTGATGACAGAGTCCCTGCAATTGCTGCGGCATCTGTAATAGCTAAAGTGCTGAGGGACAGAGTTATGCTTCAGCTCGACCGAATATACCCCGATTATGGGTTTGCCGCCCATAAAGGGTATCCGTCCGCTCGCCATCGCGATATCCTGCTCAAAATAGGAGCGTCTCCCGTACACAGACGCTCTTTTCGCGGCGTCCAGCCGGAGACTTTCAAATGACGCTTGTCCGTGCGCTGCGCATGGCTGTTAAAGAAAAAGAAAAGAATTTCGAGAAGATTCCCCGTCCATCTTCGCCGCAGCCGGAGCATTTAAGATTAGGCAGAGATGGCGAGGATGCCGCGTGTGACTATCTAAAATCAATAGGATATGTGATTTTAGATAGAAACGTTTCGTATCGTTGCGGCGAAATAGATATCATAGCAAGAGATGACGATGAAATTGTATTCGCGGAAGTTCGTACGCGCAGTGTGGGGAAGATTACACCTCCCGAAACTACCGTGGGACCCAATAAACTATCAAAACTTATTAAATCGGCCAGAATATGGACTGAATCGGCAAATTATTGCGGGTTTTGGCGTATAGACCTCGTGGCTGTCACTTCTGAAAATGGAAAATTGTGTAAAATTGAGCATATAAAGAACATTACGGAGGGAATATGGTGAACTCTGTCTCTGGAATTACTCTGCGCGGAATAAGAGCTATCCCTGTCGAGGTTGAAGTGGAGACTACGGGCGGACTTTTTTTGATGTCTGTCGTAGGGCTTCCGGATACTGCTGTAAAAGAGGCCAGGGAGCGTGTACGCGCCGCTCTCAGAAGCGTAGGCATAAATGTGCGCGGCAGGGTTGCTATAAATCTTGCTCCGGCTGACGTGCCGAAGGAGGGAGCTCTCTTGGATCTCCCGATGGCTGTGGGGATTGCCTGCTCACAAGGCGGTCTCAAAGTTAAGAAGCCGTCTCTGTTTTTGGGAGAACTGGCTCTGGACGGCAGATTAAGAAAAGTGCGCGGTGCTGTTCCGGCTGCTCTTCTTGCCAAAGAGAATAATTTGGATTTATACGTGCCTGAGGATAATGCCCGCGAAGTCGGTTTGGTGGAAGGGGTAAGCGCGCACGCGGTAAAAACATTGCAAGATTTACTTGCGCATCTGAGGGGTGAGCTTGAGCTTCCTGCTGTGTCCCAAACAGTGGTTGAGGACGTAGAGCTGCCTGCGGATCCCGATTTTGCCGATATAAAAGGGCAGAGTGTGGCAAAGCGTGCGCTTGAAGTTGCCGCAGCCGGTCACCATAATTTGCTTTTGGTAGGGTCTCCCGGGTCAGGCAAAACACTTTTGGCCAGAGCGTTAAAGGGCATTCTTCCCCCTCTTTCAGACCAAGAAATGATGGAAGTCCTGCTTCTTAAAAGTACCGCAGGCATAGACCTTACCGCCCTAAGAGAGAGACCTTTTCGCTCGGTACACCATACCGCAAGCGCTGTCGCTTTGTGCGGCGGAGGTGCGCAGCTCCGTCCCGGCGAAATAAGCCTGGCATCGAGAGGCGTGCTATTTCTGGATGAGTTCCCCGAATTTACAAGAGATGTCATGGAGTCGCTCAGACAGCCGCTTGAAGACGGTTATATTACTGTCAGCAGAGCTGCGGGCAGCGTTGTTTACCCTGCCAAAGTTCTTATGATTGCGGCTTGCAACCCGTGCCCATGCGGCTTTTCAGGAGACCCCATAGAGCGGTGCAACTGTTCGCAGGGCGCACTTGACAGATACAGGCGCAGACTTTCGGGGCCTATACTTGACAGGATAGATTTGCATATTGCTGTTCCCAGGCTGATGCCGGAGGAATTGGTGTCCCTGGACGGGAGATGCGGCGAGAGCAGTTCGGAGGTTCGTGCGAGGGTAAAGGCAGCAAGAGAGCTTCAGGTTACAAGGTGGAGTAAATTCGGATTCCAGTGCAACTCGGAAATACCTGAGAAAATTTTAAGAAGGCATATTCAGATAAAACCGGAAGTAAAAAGCTTTATTCTACAGACTCTGAACAGAATACGTTTGTCGGGGCGAGGTCTTTCGCGAGTGCTGCGCGTATCGAGGACGATTGCCGATTTGGAATTGTCGGAGCGCATAGAGACAGTGCATGTAGCGGAGGCCATGAGCTACAGAGAGGGAGAAGCCCTGTCATGGATGAAGCCTTAAAGACAAAGCTGCTTTTGTCGAGTGTCGGTGCGGACATGCGCCATTGGCGGATGCTTCAGGATTACGGTATAACGCTTGCTGAGATATTATATGGTGACTATGATAAATTAAAAGATGTCGGCTTTCGGGAAAAACCTGTTGATAACATAAGAGAAAATAATCGTGCCTGCTGGGCTGAAGCCGAGTTTGAACGAGCTGCATCGTTGGGTGTTGACCTCGTTTCATGCGATGACATCAATTATCCGGAGGCTCTTTTTGAACTCAAAGATCCGCCGGTGTTGCTTTACTGGTACGGATCTGCCAAGAGTATATCTTTCCCTTCTATAGCAGTTGTCGGAACCAGAAAGTGCACTGTCTACGGGCGGGAAACGGCCAGAAGAATAGGAGAAATGTGCGCCTTAACGCACAGAACAGTGGTAAGCGGAGGTGCGTCCGGTATAGACGGAGCTGCTCACGGCGGAGTGTGTGAGAATAACGGTGAAACATTTGCCGTTTTCGGAAACGGAGTAGATGTTGTATTTCCCAGGGCGAATTCAGCTCTTTTTGATAAAATAAGGGAAAATGGGGCTCTTATTTCGGAATTTCCTCTCGGAAGCGGCGGCGAAGCATGGCGTTTCCCTAAAAGAAACAGGCTTGTAGCCGCTCTTTCTGAGAAGCTTATTGTAGTCGAAGCCCCGATAAAAAGCGGAGCAATGATTACGGCTCGTATGTCATTGGACTTGGGACATGAAGTATGGGCTGTGCCTGGCAGGATATCGGAAGAAGCATCAGAAGGTTCGAACAGGCTTATTTTTGACGGAGCCTACCCATATATTTCTCATGATATATTCTTCGGCAAAGAGACGGGGCAAACCTCGCTTTTTAAAGACTCAACCCCGCTCAATTCTACGGAGAACCTCTCTGCCGACGAGAGGGCGGTAATGAAGGTATTGTGGAGGTGCGGAGCTCAAACGGTTGACAACCTGGCTGTTGAGGTTAAAATGAGCGCCGCTGATGTAATGAAAATAATAGCTGTACTGTCGGCCGGAGGTTACGTGTATCCCGCAGGTCCGGGCAGATTCAGCGCTAAAGTTTGAAAGAGGTGGACTGTATGCCGGCAAAAAAAACCGCACCAGAAAATACGGATAAAAATAAAACAGACGGCGAGATTAAAAAAACTAGAGCAAAAAGATCTGCACCGGCAAAGTCGGGCATAAATAAATCTGAGGGTGAAGCCAAGAAAACTACGCCTAAAAAGGCGGTTCCAACCGCGAAAACAGACAAAAAAACGGCAGTAGCTAAGAAAAAATCTCCAGCGAAAACGTCAAAGAGCAAATCATCAGCTCCTGCCAAGTTCTCCGAATATGCGGGAAAAACGCTTGTTGTCGTAGAGTCTCCAGCCAAGGCAAAAACACTTGAGAAAATACTGGGAGCCGACTACAAGGTGCTTGCCAGCGTCGGGCACGTGCGCGACCTGCCTAAAGGGCGTATCGCAATAGATGTCGACAATAATTTTGAACCCGAATATATACAGGTTAGAGGTAAAGCGGACCTTATCAAAGGGCTCAAAGGCGCGTCTGGTGTGAGTAAAAAAACACTTCTGGCCTCCGACCCCGACCGTGAGGGAGAGGCAATAGCCTGGCATCTCGCGACTATACTTGGTATAGACCCCCTCTCTAAATGCAGAATCAGAATGCACGAAATAACCAAACATGGTGTAACCGGCGCGGTTGCAGAACCTGATGAAATAGACATCAAACGTGTAGATGCCCAGCAAGCCAGACGCGTTCTGGACAGGCTTGTCGGTTATCAGCTCAGCCCGCTGTTGTGGTATAAGGTTCAAAGAGGACTCTCCGCCGGAAGAGTACAGTCAGTTGCACTGAGGATCGTGTGTGAACGTGAAGACGAAATAGAACGCTTCATACCCGAAGAATATTGGCTTATAGATGTCAACGCCTCATCTGCCGACAAAACACGCGAATATGAACTGAGAGTTGAAAAATATAAAGATAAAACTCTTACAATAGACAACGAAAAGGACGCTCTTGCGGCAGAGCGTGCTCTTAATGAGGCGCCGCTTGTTGTGCAGGATTTTAAAACTAAAGAAAATTCAAGACAACCTCTCCCTCCGTTTAAAACAAGCACTCTTCAGCAAGAGGCTTCGCGGCGCTGCGGTTTTGCCCCGAAGAGGACGATGAGAATAGCTCAGGCGCTCTATGAGGGTATAGAAATTCCCGGCAGAGGTCCCACAGGACTCATCACCTACATGAGAACGGACAGTCTGCGTCTTGCCCCAGAAGCTATTTCGGCGGTACGTGCCCATATTTCGGAAAAGTTCGGTGGAGAATACCTTCCAAAGTCTCCGTTAGAGTACACACCAAAAGGCAAATCGCAGGACGCGCACGAAGCTATTCGTGCAACGGATCCTTCTCTTACTCCGAGTTTCCTGAAAGACTACCTCTCGCCGGAGCAGCTCAAGCTCTATGAACTGATATGGAGCCGCTTTGTCGCGAGCCAAATGACCGACGCAATAACGGCCAGAAC
The DNA here is from genome assembly GCA_964496275.1 of uncultured Synergistaceae bacterium. Lineage (GTDB taxonomy): Bacteria > Synergistota > Synergistia > Synergistales > Synergistaceae > CAZBYL01. The sequence continues at coordinate 27,073 of CAZBYL010000026.1, forward strand.
GACACTGACCTGCGTGAGCGGAGACTACACCCTGAAACAGTCCGGTATTGTAGTCGTGTTTGACGGGTGGGGAAAGGTCTATCCCCTCGGTGTAAAAAATGTGACATTGAATCCTGCTGTGATAGGCGAAATCTTATCTTTGGAGAATATAAACAAAGAACAGAAATATACTCAGCCGCCCGCAAGATACACGGAAGCAGGCCTTGTTAAAGTCCTTGAAGAGAAGGGAATAGGACGCCCTTCCACCTATGCCACAATAATTGACACACTCTCTGTGCGAGGATACGTGGACAAGGGTATTGAGGACAAAAAACTTCAGCCTACCAAGCTCGGACGTCTTGTAAACACATTCTTGATAAAATACTTTCCGGACCTCATAAATGTTGATTTTACTGCGATGATGGAGGGCGAACTCGACCAAGTAGAATCCGGCGAACTCAACTGGCGCAAGGTAATGGGAAAATTCTGGACTGGGTTCAAACCTGTTCTTGACGAAGTCTCTGCACATGCCGAGGCTATGCATCCCGAGCCCGAGCTCATAGGAGAAAAATGCCCTGAGTGCGGAAACGAACTCATAATAAAACGCGGCAGATTCGGTGAATTCATCGCATGTACAGGCTATCCGGCATGCAGATATACAAGAAAAATAGTGCACACGACAGGCATTAAATGCCCTAAGTGCGGCGAAGGCGAACTAATAAGGAGAAAAACCACAAAAGGCAAGATGAAGGGACGCTTCTTCTACGGGTGCAACAGATATCCCGAATGTGACTACGTGTCTTGGAAAAAGCCTGACGCCGCAGCGGAAAAAAATGATACCTCAAAATCCGGTGATACAGATGACTTTGAAACAGATATGTAGCCCCGTTGCCGTTGTCGGTGGAGGTCTGGCCGGAGCGGAAGCAGCCTGGCAGCTTGCCGAACGCGGTGTGCAGGTTCGGTTATTTGAAATGCGTCCGCAAAAAAACACTCCGGCGCACGAGACCGAGCTTCTCGGTGAACTTGTATGCAGCAATTCACTCGGGGGCAAAAACGTCACAACTCCTGCGGGAATACTAAAAGCGGAGCTTGCCGCCCTCGGAAGTTTTATGATGGACTGCGCCGAAAAATCCAAAGTCCCCGCAGGAAACGCGCTTGCTGTGGACAGGGAACTCTTTGCTCGAAGGGTTACCGAGAAAATCTCATCGCACCCTAATATAGAAATAGTGCGCGCAGAAGTCTCGGATATTCCCGAAGGACCTGCAATAATTTCCACAGGTCCGCTTACGTCCGAGCCTATGGCAAACAGACTGAGCGAGCTGGTCGGTGAAGGGTTTTTATATTTTTTTGATGCTGTTGCCCCGATTGTAACGCTTGAAAGCATAGACGCACAGCATTCATTCAGAGCCAACAGATACGGTACGGACGGAGACTACATAAACTGTCCTATGAATCAAGAGCAGTACCATCTGTTTTGGGAAGCGCTCGTAAATGCGGAAACAGCGTCGAAACATTCTTTCGAAGAGAAAGAAATGCGCCATTTTGAAGGCTGCCTGCCCGTAGAAGTAATCGCCAAAAGAGGCGAACAAACGCTTCTATTCGGACCGCTGCGCCCCGTCGGTTTTCAATCCGCTACAAACGGAGAGGAACATTGTGCGGTAGTCCAACTCAGACAGGACAATTCGGACGGAACCCTCTTCAACATGGTCGGTTTTCAGACAAACCTGAAATGGGGAGAGCAGGAACGTGTTTTTCGCATGATACCGGCTCTTGAAAACGCCGAGTTTGTGCGAAAAGGTGTCATGCACAGAAACCTCTTTGTCTGTGCTCCCAAAGTTCTTGACGGTTATCTCAGACCCATCGGCAAAAAAGACCTTTTTCTTGCCGGACAAATAACAGGAGTTGAGGGGTATGTCGAAAGTATATCGATGGGATTTGCGTCCGCCCTGTTCATGTATTCGCTCCTCAACGGAACCGAAATGCCTAAATTCCCCCGTGAAACGGCAATAGGTTCGTTGCTGGACTATCTCTCAAGCGCAGTTGCCCAAACCTTTCAGCCTATGAACGTAAACCTCGGAATCTTTCCAAAACTTCCGGGAAAGAAAATACACAAAAGAACTGAACGCTGCGAGGCTTACGCAAAAAGATCTGAAGAAGCTGTTCTCTCATTTATCAAAGAACACAGCGAACTTTTTACAATTCTTCCGAAATAGAGCCGCTTTGGTGCGCTGAAAAAACACACCTAAACAAACCGATGCACACGCATCATCGGTTTGTTTAGGTGTGAACCAACTTTGAGCATACAAATGAGGGAAACAAAAACAGAGTCCTTTTTCTAAATAGTAAGCAAATGAGTGTTTCTTGTGAATTTTCTCAAAATTCCGCTTGAATTTTACAATTTTCCTGATAGAATACCCCTCATGGTCGAGAATATATATTGTGACATTGATATGTTTTTATCAAATATGCGCTCACGCGGCTGCTCCGAGAACACCATAATCAGCTATTCCGTGGATCTCAAACAGTTTGCGGAATATCTCGAAAAAGAGGGGATAGTCAGTTCATCCGAGATTGATGCCGATTCGGTGCGAATATTTCTCAGCAACATACTTGGTATTGGGAATGCCAAAACATCGGCCGCAAGAAAACTGTCTGCCGTGAGGAGTTTTATCAAATGGCTTTGCAGCAGAGGGATTCTTATGCAGAATCCTGTCGTTGCCCTAAAGGGGCCGAAACTTCCTCAGTCTCTTCCGAGGGCGCTTTCGTATGAAGACACGATATCGCTGATAACGAAAGGGCCTAAGCAGGGCAAATACTACGAAAGAGACAGGCTCATACTGGAACTTATGTATGGTTCGGGACTTCGGGTATCGGAACTTATCGGCTTGGACTGGGGCGACGTAGAATCCGAAAGCAGAATTCTGCGTATACTCGGAAAAGGAGACAAAGAAAGAATTGTGCCTTTTGGGAGAGAGTGTGCCCTTTTGTTGGAAAATTGGCGAGCTGCGCATAAGACGGAATCTGACGGCCCTGTATTTCGTTCCGAAAAAAATGCGGAAAGGCTCACAGTCAGAACAGTGCATCGCGTTGTAATGAGAGCTGCCGCAGAAGTAGGGCTCAGAGGTGTCTCTCCGCACACACTGCGCCACTGTTTTGCCACTCACATGCTGGAACGCGGCGCTCCGTTGCGGATCGTACAGGAGCTTTTGGGTCATGACAGCATATCGACAACTCAACGTTATCTCGCGATAACGACAGAGCAAATAAAAAAAAGTTACATGGAATCTCATCCCAGAGCACAGGGTTAAAGTGCGGGAAAAGGAAAATTCAGGGAGGAATTAGCTCTAATGGATACACCAAAGGAATTGATTGAAGCTCGCCCCAAAATCGTTGACCAGCCGGCAATGCAGGATCTCTTGGAGAAAACGCGGCTTGTCAGCCGTGCGCTGCAATCCAGAAAAGACAGCGGGTCACCGGACTATCCGAAACTTGCCAGAATGATGTCAGATATCTCTGCGGCGAACGTGTATGTAATAAACCGCGAAGGACGCATCTTGGGCTATGCTTGGATAAGCGAATATGACTGTCCGATTATGGCTGATATGCTTGTAAATGCGGCAATGCCCCAGACTTACGTTGAGAAGGTTAACCAGTTCCATGAATCCGTGCTCAACCACACAGACCACGGTCTGTGCGCCTATGCGGAACAGCCGTGCACCTACTCAAACAAGCACGTGCTGATAGTACCTATCAACGGTTCGGGCGAAAGGCTCGGCACACTTATACTTGCAAGGTTCGGGTGTCAATTTGATACGAGAGATCTTGTCTTGGCAGAATATCTCGGCACTGTTGTCGGACTGGAAATTTTGAACGACAGAGGCAAATCAATAGAAGAGCGCGGCCGCGAGCGCCTTGTAGTCCAGATGGCAATGCGCGCCCTTTCATACTCCGAAGTTGAATCCGTGCGCCACATAATAGAAGACCTCGGCGGTCTGGAAGGCGTAGTTGTGGCAAGCAAAGTTGCGGACAGAGTCGGTGTCACAAGAAGCGTAATAGTAAACGCTCTGAGAAAACTCGGAAGTGCTGGTATAATAGAGAGCAGAAGTCTTGGTATGAAAGGCACATACATAAAGGTGCTGAGCCCGCTCTTCCTTGAGGAACTCGGTATCGTACTGCACTAATACTGTAGGAGGCGTTGCTGATGAAGGCAAAAATATTGATCTCAGATGATTCTGCCCAAATGCGCATGATTTTGAAAGAAATCCTTGTGCGCGGCGGTTACGAGGTTATAGGTGAAGCGGAAAATGGCAAAGAGGCTGTCGAAATGTATAATCATCATAAGCCGGATGTCGTAATCCTCGATCTGTCTATGCCTCAGATGGATGGTATTGATGCCCTAAAAGCGATAAAAGAACTCCACCCCGATGTTCGCGCCGTAATGCAAAGCGCAATGGGGCAGCAGAGGTTGGTTGTTGATGCCATAAGAGCCGGAGCTTCCGAATTTTTTATAAAACCGCTGCAGGCGGAAAGAGTACTGGAAGCAGTGGACAAAGCGCTTAAGGCGTAATATTCTAATCTATTGTATTTACAATATAAGTGGTAAAATAATCAGAAGTATGATTCGTACTATGCCCTGTTAAATGGAGCTCAATATTTATGGAGGTTAGAACCGCAAATGGTAGAAAAGACGTCAGCCGCGTCGGCAGTTAATATTGGTGATGTTCTAAGCGGTACAGTGGAACATCTTGCTCCTTACGGAGCTTTTGTCAGACTAGAATCAGGCCAGAAGGCAATGGTCCATATATCTGAGCTGTCTCACAACTATGTAAAAAAAGTTGAAGATGTTTTAGAAATGGGGCAAAAAGTAACGGCCAAAGTGATTAAGATCGACGAGAAGGGGCGTATTGACCTCTCCATCAAAGCGACTCAGGTCAAAGAAGTTCGTCCTCCTGTACACAAGGAAGAGGATTTTGAAAAGAAACTAACCAACTTCCTCAAATTCAGCGACGAGAAAATAGCGGACCTTAACAGTAAGTGCAAAGACCCGCGCGCAGCCAAAAGAAGAACCGGCAACAGCTCGTCAGGTAAAAAATAGATTGTGCTTCACAACAGACAATAATCATAAGCCGGAAGACAAATGTCGTCCGGCTTTTTGGAGTTCTGTAACTCCCCAAGATGTTGCAGTGCTCAAGGGCCAAAACAGAGGAAGGCGTTTCTCTGTCGAAAATGTAATTGCGGTTGCCAAAAGGTGCAGGCATGGCTACCCGCAGATTCTCCTCTGTAAACCGCTTTCAGGGGCTATGGAGCCCTTTCCTACGATTTTTTGGATGACATGCCCTTATCTTGATAAGAGATGCGGGGAGCTTGAATCAAAGCATAAAATACATGATCTGGAAGAACTGCTTGCCGCAAAAGAAGACGAAATTAAAAAATTTCATATGGAATATATAGACTTGCGCATGTCGTTCATCTCGGAGAGAGAAAAAGATATCCTAACCACCAAATATCCGAAGCTTAAGGAAAAATTGCTTAAAGTGGGAATCGGAGGCATAAACTGGCATGAAGCACCATTTGCCGCCAAGTGTCTGCACCTTCAGGTTGCTACGTGGCTTGGCTGCGGCCGACACCCTGCGGGGGACTGGCTTAGACTTGAGCTCGGAGAGACGGTTTGCCGCGATTCAAAATGCGATGCGTACTTGGCCGATGCTGAGGATTAAATCAAGTTTGTCCGTGTACAAAAAAGCGCCCTCCAAATTTATTGGAGGGCGCTTATAATTTTTAGACTGGAGCCAGCGTCCGGATTCGGACCGGAGACCTGCGCATTACGAGTGCGCTGCTC
>CAZBYL010000027.1:0-32203 GCA_964496275.1 uncultured Synergistaceae bacterium
GTATATGCTTCCTCGATCCTTACCAGGGTAAAATGCTTGCAGTATTCGCAGCGAAAGACCTTAAAGTGAAAAAGGCCGGACTTCTATATGACGTTTCCAGCGACTACTCACACGGTCTCCGTGAATTCTTCAAAAAGAACTTCACCGCATACGGCGGCAAGGTTGTAGCAGACGAAGGACACCGCGGTGAAGACGTTGACTTCCGCGCACAGCTTACAAAGATCAAACAGGCCAACCCCGATGTTCTCGTGTTCCCGACAATGGGCAAATGCCTCCCGCTCGCAGTCAAGCAGGCTCGTGAAATGGGAATGAACCAGCCCATCATCGGCGGCGACGGCTACGGCGACTTCATGTGGGAGATCGCAGGCAAAGATGCCATGAAGAACACCTTCTGGATCAGCCACGTTGCTAAGGAAGACCCCGCACTTAAGGATTTCTTTGCGAAGTATAAGAAGCAGACAGGAACAGAGTGCCAGGAATTCATGAACGCCGTTATGGCTTATGACTGCGTATACTGGCTCAAGGATGCTATCGAGCGCGCGAAGAGCGACGACCCTGTGAAGGTGCGCGCAGCTCTCGAATCAACAAAGAACCTGAAGCTTATGCACGCAACACTTACAATGGACGAATTCCACGATCCTAAGGACAAGGACGGATTCATCCTCGAAGCTAAGGACGGAAAAGCAGTATTCCACAAGAAGATCAGACCGTAAATTATTAAGTATACGAAATAAAATAACAGAAAAGACTCGCTGTGCCTTAAAGGTACGGCGAGTCTTTTCTGTTTGCATTGTATTTAACGTTGTCTACACTCCTGCACGGTGATAGAATAATACAGAAGTCACAGCTCATAAGGGGGAATTTTGTATGGCACAGTATATGCACCTTGGAGTTCCTGTAACAAAGCCTCAGCCCAACGAAATCTATTCACCTGAGATGAAACTGTTCTTAACAGACCCGAAAGATCACCCGTATCAATATGAATGCCTCCGCTTTGAACCCGATTCACAAATGCCCGAGGATCTCAAAAAATATCCTCACGTTGCATATAAGGTTGAAAACCTCGAAGCCGAGCTTGCCATGTGTGAGAAGATTGTCCTGCCAATTACTCCCGTTGACGAACACACGAAGATCGCTTTTGCGTGGCGCGACGGAGTGCTGTTTGAACTTATGGAGTGCTGCTAGGTTAAATTTCTATAATTTAAAAATTACGGAGGGGTTGTTACCATGTCAATGAAAAAATTCATAAACAATCAGGAAACACTCACCAAAGAACTGCTATCGGGACTTGCCTTGGCATTTCCCGATAAGGTTGAGGTCAAAGAGAACAACCTGGTCATAAATAAAAAAATGGAGTGCAGCGACAGAGTCCGCATAGTCACACTCGGCGGCGCGGGACATGAACCGGCGCTCAGCGGCTTTGTCGGAGAAGGAATGTTTGACATATCCGTAGTAGGGGATATCTTTGCCGCACCGGGACCCGCTCCGTGCTTTGAAGCATTGAAAATGGCACAGGGGAGCAAGGGCGCTCTCTTTGTGGTTCTGAATCACGCGGGTGACATGATGACCGCTGAGATGACGATGGAAATGGTTGAAGATGCCGGACTCAACGTCGCACGCGTCACGACTCAGGAAGACGTATCAAACGCCCCCCGCGAAGACGGAGATAATCGCCGCGGGCTCGTAGGCTGTGTGCCCCTTGCGAAAATTGCAGGCGGTGCGGCAGCGGCAGGCAAGAATCTTGAAGAGGTTCGTGCTGTTGCGCAGAAATTTGCAGACAATATGGCGACAATAGCTGTCGCCGCCAGAGGGGCAACCCACCCTGCTAACGGCGCTGAAATATCCTGCTTCGGCGACGATGACATGGAAATAGGAATGGGACAGCACGGCGAAGGCGGCGGCGGACGTATGAAAATGAAAACAGCGGGAGAGACCGCCGCGATAATGGCCGATGCCCTTGTAAAAGACTTGAGCCTCAAAGCAGGAGAAAAAGTTATGCTTGTAGTCAATGGCTCAGGTTCAACAACTCTGATGGAGCAGCTTATTGTATTTAAGGACTGTGTAGAATTCCTGAAAGACAGGAATATTACGGTAGCAGCCCAGATGGTCGGCGAAATACTCACAGTCCAGGAAGCCGCAGGTTTCCAGCTCTTCATTGCACGTATGGATGACGAGATGCTTGAATATTGGAAGGCTCCCTGCGACACTCCATACTACACGGTGCGGTAATGGACAAATTAAGCATCGAACAGTTTAAAAAAATGTTGGCTCTCGCGGCTTCCGCAATAGAGGATGCGAAAGGTGAGCTCACAGAACTGGACTCACAGATCGGAGACGGAGACCACGGGACAACGATGGCGAAAGTTATGAGCAAAGTCAGTGAGACCGCAGACGCTTGCGGTGAGTGTGACTTTAAGAAGCTTCTCTCCGAGATCGGCATGGCGGTGCTGAATATGGGCGGGGGAGCGACTGTTCCGCTGTTTGGCTCGCTCTTCTCAGGGATGTCGAGAGCTGTTTCAGACGGAGCGTCTGCGCTTTCCAAAGAAGAACTCGCAGCAGCGTTTAAAGGCGGAGAGGCTAAACTGCTGAAATTGTCAAAAGCGCCGCTTGGGGCTAAAACACTTGTTGATGCGCTCACACCCGCAGTAGAGGCATTTGACTCATTCGCGGGAGATGACATTGCGGACGCGCTTGAAGCCGCGAGACTTGCCGCGCACGAAGGCTGTATGAAAACCAAAGATTACGTCGCTCATTTCGGACGCGCAAAAAACCTGGGTGAGAGAGCGCTCGGTATTCCCGACCCGGGATCAGTATCCGTATCGATAATTTTTAAGGCATTTGCAAGAAGTGCACGGGGGGAAAACTAATGGCGGACAAAGAGGGAAACATTCTCGCTAAAGATTACGGATTGGACAAACCTGCCGTGAGCAAAGGATACTTCCTGAAAGGTGCGGAGCATCTTGACTGGGGCATGAAGGACAGGCTGAGCCGCATATTTGACCCCAAAAGCGGGCGAACAGTCATGCTTGCCTTCGACCACGGATACATAATGGGGCCGACCGCAGGCTTGGAACGCCTTGACCTTGCCATTCCTCCTCTTGCCGAGTATGCGGATGTTCTTATGGCGACAAGAGGGGCACTGCGCACCTGCGTACCGCCCACGTACAACAAAGCGATAGCTCTTCGCTGCACGGCCGATACCTCCGTGCTTCACGAAGACCTCAGCTACGGGCATATCGGAGTTGACGTGGAAGACGCCATCCGCCTGAATGCCTCGTGCATTGTGGTACAGAATTTTGTGGGTTCAAAAAACGAAGTCGGGAGCTTCAAAAATCTTACGAATATGGTAGATGCCGGTATGAGGTTCGGAATCCCGGTAATGGGGGTTACGGCGGTAGGCAAGGAAATGGAGCGTACAAAAAGATATTTCCAGCTTGCGACGAGAATCCTTGCCGAACTCGGAGCCAACATAATAAAGACATATTACTGCGAAGGTTTTGAAGAAGTAACCTCGGCATGTCCGGTTCCAATAGTTATAGCGGGAGGGAAAAAGCTTCCCGAAAAAGAGGCTCTGGAAATGGCGCGTAAAGCCATAGCGGACGGAGCCGCCGGTGTGGACATGGGACGCAATATATTCCAGGCCGAATCTCCTGTCGCGATGCTAAAAGCAGTTCGGAGCGTAGTGCATTGCGGAGCTTCCGCGAACGAAGCATACGAGCTGTACTGCGAATTAAAAAATAACTAAAAGAATAAAGGGCAAAACCTCGCTTTTGCGGCGGTTTTGCCCTTTTCTCTGCTGTCCGCGTGCATATTTGCAATATTTTTGCACACTTTCCATCGTGGTATTGAAAATTCTGGCTTGAATAAAAGAGGCTTTGGGAATATGAAAAAAGTTCTGATTATTACAACAGGCGGTACTATAGTCTCGGAACAGGGAGATAACGGCCTTGTTCCGAAAATGGGGGCTGAAGCTCTGATTTCCTTGGTGCCCGGCATTGCGGCTCTGTGCAATGTTTCGTGCATTGAAGTTCTGAATATCGACAGCAGCAACATTGTTCCGGCACATTGGAGCCTTATTGCGCAGAGTATCGCGAAAAATTATTACGATTTTGATGGATTTGTAATCACTCACGGTACGGACACGATGGCTTACAGCGCCTCCGCTCTGACCTATATGCTTAGGAACCTTGCAAAGCCGGTGATACTGACAGGGTCGCAGATTCCGATATCTGACGCCGCAACCGACGGCAAGAGAAATATTTATGATGCTTTTTGCGCCGCAGTATCGGATATGTGCGGGGTGTTCATCGTATTTGACGGAAAGATAATAAAGGGTGACTGTGCAAAAAAAATGCACACCAGAAGCTTTAACGCTTTCTACTCTGTCAACCTTCCATATATAGGCATTATTAAAGATGGAGCTGTGCTGTCAGAAGAGTGTCGGGCCAAGCCCTGTTCGGATTTTAATTGTATGCCGAACATAGAGAGCAGAGTTTTGCAGCTCAAACTCCTGCCGGGTATGTCCGGAGATATTGTCTCTTTTGCCGTTTGCAGGGGATACAGAGGTATTATCATAGAGGGGTTCGGCGCGGGGGGGATACCGGGCTCTGACGCAAGCCTATACGAGTCTTTGAAAAAAGCGGTAAGCGCAGGGATTCCTGTCGTGTGTACAAGTCAGTGTATTTATGACGGAGTTGACCTCACGAAATATGAACCTGGCATGGAGGCTTTAAAATCCGGAGCTCTTTCCGCGGGGCAAATGACATCCGAGGCAGCGGCGGCAAAACTGATGTGGGCAATAGGCAACGCCGCAAGCTATGACGAAATAGCGGAACTTTTTGCAAACGTATAAACAAGTCCGAAATAAAACTTCCCGCCCCCACTTGCGGACACGTATCTGCGTAACCTATTTACACACATTTTGCATACAGGAACAAAAAAGAGCTCGGCGAAAAATCGCTGAGCTCTTGATATGACTGGTCGGGATGGTGGGATTCGGACCCACGACCCCCTGCTCCCAAAGCAGGTGCGCTAACCAGGCTGCGCTACATCCCGTGACTGGGAGATTATAACATGACTTTCAAAAAAAATGTACTCAAATATTTGTTTTAAGCCGCACTTCTCTTATCCGGAATTTGCGCCGCGGTTACAGCGGCAAAAAGTATTACGCATCCCAATATTTCTCTCAGCGTCAAACTCTCTCCCAACACAATCATTCCGCCAGCAAGAGCAAAGAGAGATTCTGTTGAAAGTATGAGAGATACTTCTACGGGGGAGAGGTGCCTTTGCCCTGACATTTGGAGCGTGTATGCGACTCCGGTGCACATGATTCCGGCATAAGCCGCCGGAACCAGCGTTGATATTATTGCCGGTATGGTGGGGGATTCAAATATCAGCATTGCGATTGTGGATGCAGCCGCAGTGAAGGCAAACTGACATGTTGAGAGTTTCAGCGGATCATGTTTTTTTGAGAATTTATCGCTGCAAATTATGTGGAGCGCCCAAAACAGCGTGGCCGCAAGAACCAGAGCGTCTCCGTATTCTATTGAAAAGCTATCCGAAATGGACAGAAGATATATCCCCACGCTGCTTGTTAAGATTGCTCCCCATGTTTTCAGACCGAACCTTTTTCCCATGAAAAGTTCAAGAATAGGCACTATCACAATGTACATTGCCGTCAAGAATGCAGCCTTGCCCGCCGGTGTGTGCTGCAATCCGCTTTGCTGCAGGCAGGTGGCGGAAAACAGGAAGATTCCGCAGCATACGCCGCCAGGCATAGCAGCAAGCCACTCTTTTGAGGTATTTTCTTTTTGCCGGTTGAGCCTTCCCCTGTGGTTCTTTCTGTAGTCGAGAAGCAGAGCCATGAAAAGAACAGATGCCGTGCCTATGATGTAACGCACTGATATGAAGGTTATCGGCCCCACAAATTCCATGCCGAGAATCTGAGCTATGAAAGAAGAACCCCATATCAGGGCCGATGTCAGAATAAAAAGTCTTGAAACGGCGGTGCTGTTCATATAAGACACTCCTTGTGCAGTAGTTAGTAGTTTTCTATTATATCGATATCTTTGGGTGAGAGTCTGTATAGCCTGTAGACGCTGTTGTTGAGTTTTCTTTCCGTTTCGATTTTCTCATCGCTCATGAGCCCCGACGTTTTTGCGGGATAGTCAGAGTAGAGTCTTGATAAATTCTTGGCAGCCGCAGATATTTCGATCCTTAATTCTTCATATTTCCTGTCGTTTCTGTCCGTTTTGCGGATGGGCAGAGCCGCGAGGTTTCCAGGTTTCAGCTCAAAGTGTTCGTTCAAAAGTTCTGTTGCTGTCTTTCTGAAATAAAAGTCCATGAGCTTTGAGTTTAATAATCCGAGCAGAAAGTAGTCCTCGCCTGGTATTATCATAGTTTTATCGTTGGAATAGAGGCGCTTTGTGTCCATTGCCGCAGAGAGGCGTTTTACTATGGATGGACAAATTATTTTTGTCTGCTCAAATGCTTCGTAGTACCTGCATGAGCGGAGCTCCCACCAGTAGTCGCCCTTATCGCTTCTTGCCGACGCTTTGTTCTCAAACCGGGCCAGATGTGAGGCTATCAACCTGTATTGTGCGGCAAACCACTCTATTGCAGCCGCTTCCCCTCTATTTTTATTCGTGAATCCTTTTGGCATAAATATCAGTTGTTTCTTTGCCGTCGGTTCTTCAAACCGCTTTACGTCTCTTCCCGAAAGAAACGGACGGATAACATCGGAGCTTTGCGGAGAGAGGGTTTTAAAGGCTTCGGCGGTGTCGCTGTCTATGATGAATGCCTCATTGAGTCCGGTCAATATACCCCTGTATATTTCGCCGGATGTGTAGTCTCTAAGCGTCTGTGAGTTGTATTCAATCTCTCTCATCACGTGCAGAATAGAGTCAGGGTTGAAATCCCATCTTTCTGAGCCTAAACTGGCGCAGGGAAGAAGGCGTGCATTTTCCTCGGCGTAAATTCCTATGCCATCCTCCGGTATCTCTTCCACATTTGTTATGCTTATGTCAGATTGATCCTGTGTCTTTAATGCGGATATAAGCAGTATGGGCGTGCTGAATTCTTTAATCGGAGTCAGGCTTCCGTAGTCAGCAATGTCCGTTATCTGAACGGAAGAGAATAGCTCTCTTAGCGGCGCTCCGTATGCTGCGCGCATCCATCTGTTTGACATGAGCAACGATATGCTTCCGCTGTCTTTCAGAAGTGAGATCGCCCTTTCCGCATAGTAACAGCAGAGGTCAGAGCATGTTTTGTTTGATTTGTATTCCTTCAGGCCCGCTCCCGCGGATGAAAATAACTCCTGTCTCATGTGAGGCGGAGATGTGACTATAATATCAAAGCCGTCTGTGCCGGCAAAGAGGTCCTCCGTAAGGATACTGCCGAATTTAAGATGGTCTTTGCCTGTCTCGCAGCCGGCAAACATGAAAGCAAGTTCCATGCGCATTGTGTCGATTGCTCCCGAGTCCGAATCGGTTGCCCACAAGGATTTTTTTATAAAATGTTCCTCAAATTTTTCTTTTGTACGTTCGTGAGCCGCCCCTATGTATTTATTCAGCGACAATCTTGTTCCCGCCGCGGCTTTGCACATAGCTTTGACGATCTCTCCCGAGCCGGCCGCTATGTCGCAAAACTTCATTTCGGCTATTGCGGCGTCTATCTCTTTTGCCTTAGCGCGGATTATTGTGTCGTCGTAAAGTGCGTAAGATGCCGAGAAATATCCGTCCAATGCTGTTTTTGTAATGGAGCATGAAGTCCGCAGATAATTTTTTATCGCGGTCATACATATAAATTCGGATATATCATCGGGTATGGAGAAAGAGTTGAAGCGCGGCGATTTTACTATGTATGAGAGCCAGCCTGCGCCCATAGAGGGTACTGCCGCTATTGCAGCCGCATCCGCACTGCTTTTCTTCATGCAGTGCAAAATAAACGATTCAAGCTCTTTTTCCGTATCTTCCGGTGAGATGCCTATTGGTGTTTTTATAAGCAATATTTCAACGGACGCAGCGCCGTACCTGCACTCTCCGACAAGTTTGTATGATGATACGGCGTTCTTGTACTCGGAGGGAATGCGGATGCCGGAACGTATCCACGTGTGTGATAAATCCGGTTCAGAGAAAGTATGCGAAAGCTTTTCCAAGTATTCGCCGATATCAAAAGTATCGTGCGAATGATTCTTTGATATTATGCAAAGTTTAGAAGAATTTTCCATCACAATGCCCCCGTTAAATTCGCCTTCTCATGAAGTATATAGCAACTTATCCTTTTGTCCAAGACAACTCGGATTTTTTTAAAAAATAAATTTTCTCTCAGTATCTCTTCGGGGGTTGACATTTCTAATAGGTGGGTGCTATCATTCCTTACGTTGCTTGCGGAAATAGCTCAGCTGGTAGAGCGATGGCCTTCCAAGCCGTAGGTCGCGGGTTCGAGTCCCGTTTTCCGCTCCAGAACTTTCAGGGTTCGCGCTTTGCGCGAGCCCTTTTTTGATGTGTATTCTCTGTAAAATATTTTTTGAATAGCGGTGAGAACATGAAAAAAGAACTTGCTTACAGACAAAAGATATATGACGCAGCTCAAAGACAGGGTTGGTGGAACTCTGACGGTATCGTTACCGCTCTCTCCGGAGGCGGTGATTCCGTCGCTTTGCTCTGGCTTTTGAAGAAATTTTATAAGGGCAGGATTGTTGCCGCTCACCTTGACCATTGCACAAGAGCGGGGGTTTCGCATGAGGACGCGGATTTTTCAATAAAATTATGCGAAGAGTGGGGTATCAAGTGCTCCGTAAAAGTTGTGGATGTTCACGCTCTGCGAGAGACGGGAGAATCTTTTGAGATGGCGGGACGGAGAGAGCGATACCGTCACTTCGAGGAGACAGCGGCGGCAGAGGGAATTAAGTGGATAGCTGTAGGGCACTCCGCAGATGACCTTGTCGAGACACAGCTTATGAACCTTTTCAGGGGCACCGGGCTCAAAGGGCTTCGCGGTATTCCGGAAAGACGAGGGGACATTGTCCGCCCTATTATCGATTTCAGGCGCAGCGAGTTAAGGGATATTTTGCGTGACAATAACGTTCCGTGGCGTGAGGATGCAAGCAACGCAGATACCGTTTACCGCAGAAACAAAGTTCGCGAAGAACTTATCCCGTGGATAAAGAAGAACATGAATCCGAACTTTGAAGAGACCATGGTCGGGCTTGCGCGCCAACTCGACGGGGACATCGCCGATATTGAGGCCGCCGCCGCAGAAATGCTCGACTCCGTATCCATATCTATACCTCCCGCCGTTTGCGCTTGGAATGCCGAACTGGTGAAGGGCGCCTCAAAGCGTTTAATAATCGACATGCTTCGAATGGAGGGAGAACGGCTGAATTTACCCGCTCTTTCCAGGAAAAGGACTCTATTGCTCGCAGACCTCATAGCCAAAGGCGGTTTTTGGCGTTTTCAGTGGGCTCGAGACATAGAAGTGTGCTATTCCAATCGCGGAATCGGGTGGCTTCACCGAGCGGACATTAAATCGGTTCTGCCGAAAAATAAGCAAAATACGGTGCAAATTCAGCTCCCATGGTGGGCTAGATAGCAATAAATGTGTTATTATTGGTGAACTTTGTGGAAATATAACTCTCTTCAAAAGGAGTGTCTGTTCGTGGATTACAAAATCGGTTCAGTTTTAATTTCAGAGGAAGAGCTCCGCTCAAGAATAAAAGAACTTGCGTCACAAATCAGGAAAAATTATTCCGGAAAACAGCTTATCTGTATATGTGTACTTAAGGGTGCAGTCGTTTTTCTGGCGGATTTGATTCGTGAAATAGGCCCGGAAGTTGACGTGCAGATTGACTTTCTTGCAATATCGTCATACGGTGCCTCTACAAAAAGCAGCGGAGTGGTTCAAATACAAAAAGATTTAAGCACGGATATACATGGAAAAAGGGTTCTTATCGTGGAGGATATCCTGGATACGGGGCTCTCACTCACATACATAAAAAAACTCATGTTGGAGCGCAATCCTGAGAGCGTAGAGATCGCTGTTTTGCTTGACAAAACGGAGCGCCGCCAGCAGCCGGTTGAGGTGCAGTACACAGGTTTTGAAATACCCGACGAATTTGTTATTGGCTACGGCTTGGACTTTGCCGGAAAATTCAGGCATCTTTCCGCTGTCCACATCGCCGAGCCTGCCGAATAGAGTATATTTCCCAGATTATAGAAAAAGAAAGAGAGGTAAAATTGTTTGAATAAAACATCCAAAAATGTCGGCATGTATATAGTGCTCATCGTGCTGGTTGTCAGTTTGGTGAATGTCTTTTTATCGCCTGACTCCAAAAGCACGAAAGACGCAAAAATTTTGCCGTACAGTTCGTTTATCGCCGAAGTAAACTCCGGAAATGTAAAAAAAGTTGAGATAGACAATGAACAGGTCAAGGGAACTCTTAAATCCGGAACCGAGTTTACAACATACATACTTGACGCCGCTACCCTTCCGGGCGTGATAGCGGACAAGGGCGTAGAGGTCGAGGTCGTGCCTCCGCCCAAGAATTCGTGGCTGACGGCACTTTTGACGTCTCTGCTCCCGACGCTGCTTTTGATAGGCGTTTGGATATACTTCATCTACAACATGCAGGGCGGCGGAAACAAAGTCATGGGCTTTGCAAAGAGCAAAGCAAAGATGTTTATGGACAACAGGCCGAAAGTCACCTTCGACGATGTTGCAGGCTGCGATGAAGCGAAGGAAGAACTTGAAGAAGTTGTGCAATTCCTCAAATCGCCCGATAAATTTACAAAATTGGGCGCGAAGGTGCCGCGCGGCGTGCTGCTTCTCGGTTCTCCCGGAACAGGCAAAACTCTTCTTTCAAGAGCTGTGGCGGGAGAGGCGGATGTTCCCTTCTTCAGCATCAGCGGTTCGGATTTTGTCGAGATGTTTGTCGGAGTCGGAGCTGCCCGTGTGAGAGACCTCTTTGAGCAGGCGAGAAAGTTTCAGCCCTGCATAATTTTTATAGACGAAATAGATGCTGTGGGGCGTCACCGCGGAGCCGGATTGGGCGGCGGACATGACGAACGTGAACAGACTTTGAACCAGTTGCTTGTGGAGATGGACGGTTTTGAGGCCGGAGCGGGAATAATCCTTATCGCTGCGACAAACAGACCGGACATACTTGACCCTGCTCTGCTCCGTCCCGGACGTTTTGACAGGCAGGTCGTTGTAGACCGACCGGATGTAAAGGGCAGACGCGACATATTGAAAGTTCACCTTAAAGGTAAGGTGATTGCCGACGGTGTTGATGTTGATGTTATTGCCAGACGCACACCGGGGTTTGTCGGAGCCGATATTGCGAACCTCGTCAACGAAGCCGCTCTGCTTGCGGCGCGCAGGGGCAAGGAAAAGCTTGAAATGTCCGAGTTTGAAGAGGCCATCGACCGTGTTATGGCAGGTCCTGAACGCAAGAGCCGCATAATCAGCAAGATGGAGCGCGAAATAATTGCCTACCATGAAGCGGGGCACGCGCTTATCGCAAGCAAGCTTACCGGTTCCGATCCGGTGCACAAGATTTCTATTATCCCGCGCGGGCACATGGCTTTGGGATATACGCTGCAGCTTCCGGAAGAGGACAGATTCCTCATTTCACGCAAAGAGCTTGCCGACAGGATAACAGTTCTTCTGGGAGGACGCACTGCCGAACTTATACGCTTCGGAGATGTTACCACCGGCGCTTCCAACGACCTTGAAAGAGCCACGCAAACCGCGCGCCAGATGGTTACGCAGTTTGGTATGAGCGACAGGCTGGGTCTGGTGACGCTCGGTAAAAAGCAGCACGAAGTATTCCTCGGAAGAGATATTGTAGAGGACAAAAACTACAGTGATGAGATTGCATACGCGATAGACCAGGAAGTACGCAGCATCATTGATGACAGCTTTGAGGCTGCCAAGAAGATTCTTACGGAGAACCGAGACCGCCTCGAAGAAATAACCCGCTTGCTCCTCGAGAAGGAAGTTCTTGAAGGCGATGAGCTTGATGAGCTTCTCGGTTATCCCAAGAAAGTTCACGAACCGATCGACGATGAGCCCCTCAAAGATGAGAGTAAGACAGACGGCGAGTCTGTATCTCAGCGTGAAGGATCAGAGCCGGACGGAGAACCCAAGCCCGAAGCAGAAGATAAGATGAAAAAAGACGCGGCTCAGGACGATGAAGATCCAGATGATGAGGAAGAATAGGTCAGTAAATTTTCCTTGGACAAATTAAAATAATTTCATATACTGAACAAGGGACGCTCGGGGAAATCCTCGGGCGTTTTTTGTGAAAAAGTATATCTATGATTTAAAAAGCCATATAATATTAATTGTTTACATAAAATATTACGGTATAGATGGGATATGACAATGACAGAAAAATTTGAGCTTACCGCGCCGTGGCAAATGGCAGGGGACCAGGCTGCGGCGGTAGAAAAATTAGTTGACGGCTTTCAAAAACCCGGAGCAGTGCAAACGTTGCTCGGAGTCACGGGAAGCGGCAAGACCTTTACAATGGCTAATGTAATACAGCGATTGCAAAGGCCTACGCTTGTTATGGCACACAATAAGACCCTTGCCGCCCAGCTTTACAGCGAGTTCAAAGAGTTTTTTCCCAATAATTCGGTAAACTACTTCGTAAGTTATTATGATTACTACCAGCCCGAAGCCTACATGCCGGCGCAGGATATTTATATAGAAAAGGACGCATCTGTCAACGAAAGAATAGAGCGTTTGCGGCTTGCTACGACCAAATCTCTTCTCGAACGCCGAGATGTCATTGTAGTTGCCAGCGTATCATGTATTTACGGTTTGGGTAAGAGAAAGAACTACGAGGACGCAATATTTAGATTTGCCGTGGGAGAGACTTGGGACCGCAGAGCATTTATGACCCGCCTTTTGGATAATTACTACCAGCGCAACGACATATCTTTGCAGCCGGGAAACTTCAGGAGCAGAGGAGAGTCAATGGAAATTTATCCTGCGTACAGCGATACAGCGGTAAGAGTTCTGTTTTTTGACGATGAAATAGAGCGGATAGAGGAAATAGACCCTGTATCGGGGCACACAATAGTTTCCAAGGATCGCACAGGAATTTTTCCCGCTCAGCACTATGTAACAACTTCCGATGCAATCGAAAAGGCATCTGTGCTCATCGAAAAGGAGCTCGCGGAGCGCGTGCTCGAACTTGAATCAACGAACAGACTGCTTGAGGCTCAGCGTCTCAAAATGAGAACCAAGTACGACCTGGAGATGCTGCTTGAAGTCGGCTACTGCTCAGGTATCGAAAATTATTCGCGTTTTCTTGACGGCAGAGAGCCGGGAGATGCTCCCGGTACTCTTATGGATTTTTTTCCCGAAGATTCGATGATCTTCATCGATGAATCACACATGACGCTTCCTCAGGTTCGAGGCATGTATAACGGAGACAGAGCCAGAAAAGAAGTCCTGGTGGAACATGGATTCAGGCTTCCCTCATGTCTGGACAACAGGCCGCTTAAGTGGGAAGAGTATGAACCTTTGCTCAAGAATGCCCTGTTTATCTCAGCGACTCCGGGTGATTACGAATTTGCGCATTCGGAGCGCGTAGTAGAACAGCTTATACGCCCGACCGGAGTCACTGACCCGATTGTTGAAATACATCCTGCTACGGGACAGGTAGACGATATTTTGGGTGAGGTTCGTCCTATAATCGAAAAGGGTGAGCGAGTGCTTATTTCTACGCTAACGAAGCGCTCTGCCGAGGATCTTGCGGAATATATGGCTGAACTCGGAATAAAGGTACGATACATACATTCCGAACTTGACACGTTTGAGAGGGCGGAACTTATAAGGGATTTGCGGCTTGGAGTATTTTCCGTGCTTGTTGGTGTCAACCTTCTGCGTGAAGGAATAGACCTGCCGGAGGTCTCTCTCGTTGCGATTCTTGATGCGGATAGTGAAGGATACCTCCGCTCGCACCGTTCGCTTATACAGATGATAGGCAGAGCGGCCAGAAATCAGGCGGGGCGTGTTATTTTGTATGCCGACAGAGTCACGGACAGCATCGATACCGCAATGAAGGAAACTGAGCGGCGCAGAGCAAAGCAGGTTGCGTATAATGATGAACATGGAATAACTCCGCACACGATATCTAAGGCCATTAAAAACCTTCTCCCCGATGAACTTATGGAAGAAAACGGATATGCGGGCACGAGAGCCGCGTCTCCCGCTGCGTCCCGAGATAGCGGTGCGGACGTTCACGAGATGGAGAAGATGATGTGGAGCGCCGTAGAAAAACTTGATTTTGAGAAGGCCGCGGAGCTCAGAGATATAATACAGCAGATGAAGGGTGATGCGAAAATTGGAACAAACAATAAAAATTACAGGCGCAAGACAGCACAATCTAAAAAACATAAACGTAGAAATTCCCAAAAATAAACTCGTTGTCGTAACAGGGCCTTCCGGTTCCGGAAAGTCTTCTCTGGCCTTTGACACTGTATATGCCGAGGGGCAGAGACGTTATGTTGAGTCTCTATCTTCTTACGCAAGGCAGTTTTTAGGTATTTCGGATAAGCCTGATGTCGATGACATTACGGGGCTGTCTCCCGCCATATCCATTGAGCAGAAGGGGACAAGCCACAACCCGCGCTCCACTGTCGGTACCGTAACAGAAATATACGACTATCTGCGTCTGCTCTTCGGACGCGCCGGAACACCTCACTGCCCCAAATGCGGCAAAGAGGTGCACCGTTACAGCGTGGACGAGATAATAGACAGGATATTTCGTGAGTACGACGGTCTTCCGCTCGAAGTGCTATCCCCGCTTGTAAAGGGAAAAAAAGGCGAGTATCGCAACCTTCTCGCCAAGCTGCATGGGCAGGGATATCTCCGGGCGAGGATAGACGGTACAATGATGTGGCTGGAAGAGGCCGTTGACCTTGATAAGAAGAGACGCCACACAATAGAGTGTGTAATCGATAGGCTTAAAGTTAAGGAGGAGAATCGCTCCCGTCTTGCCGAGGCTGTAGAAATGTCTCTCAAGCTCTCAGACGGTTTTGTTTTGCTCGTGTCAGAGGGTAAAGACGAGCTTGAACTTACGGAAAAATACATTTGTCCGGACTGCGAGATAAGCCTTCCCGACATAGAACCTCGTCTATTCTCTTTCAATAACCCGTACGGAGCCTGCCCCGAATGCTCCGGGCTCGGGGCTCATCTTCACTTTTCGGAAGAACTTGCCGTCAACGAAGAGCTTCCGATGGGCGAGGGGGGCTTCATTCCGTGGAAGAGCATGAAATACATGATTCAGAAAGCGGAGCAGCTTGCCGCGCGCCATGAGGGCTGGGATCTCTCAAAGCCATTTAAGGACCTGCCGCAAGAGGTGAAGCATGTTATGCTCTATGGCTCGGATGAAGTTATCCCGATGATTTTTACGGACAAAAACGGGGATTCGGAATATAACGGGCACTACATAGGGCTTATTCCATGGCTTGAAAAGAGGCTGAACGAGACTGAGTCCGAAGTGTACAGGGAAGAGCTGCTGCGTTTTCAGATAGAAGACGAATGTTCCGCCTGTCACGGCGCCCGTTTAAAGCCGGAGGCTCTTGCCGTGACACTCGGCGGCTATAACATCGCGGAACTGACGGATATGCCTGTCGAAGAGCTTATTGGTGTGCTCAACAATCTCGAACTTGCCTCAAGAGAGAGGAAGATTGTAGGTCAGGCTCTTATCGAGGTGCAAAAAAGGCTTGCGTTCTTAAACGATGTGGGCGCGGGGTATCTCAGCCTATCCAGAAGAGCCGACACATTAAGCGGCGGAGAGAGTCAGCGCATACGCCTTGCAACTCAGATAGGGTCAAGGCTTACCGGAGTTTTGTACGTGCTTGATGAACCTACCATAGGTCTGCACCCCAGAGACACCAACAGGCTCCTTGACACGCTTCGGGCCATCAGAGACATAGGCAACACAGTTTTGGTCGTTGAGCACGACAGAGACACGATGCTTGCCGCAGACCATATTGTCGAGCTTGGCCCGGCGGCCGGTGAGCTCGGCGGTGAGCTTATCGCTAACGGCAGCGCCGAAGATATAATCAAAGGAAATTCTTCAACGTCAGCCTACCTTCGCGGAGCGGCAGACGGAACCTTCCGCCCGACTTCCGAGAGGAGAACTCCGACAGGGAAGATATCACTAAAAGGGTGCAGCCGCAATAACCTCAAAAAGCTGAATATCGATATCCCGCTCGGAGTTTTTGCAGCACTCAGCGGAGTATCTGGGTCGGGAAAGAGCACTCTGCTTTACGAAGTGCTGTACAAGGGGCTGCGCGGCAAATTTGATAAAGACTATAGGGAGCGCGGAGCCAAAATAGATTCGATAGACGGCTACGAATCTCTGAGAAATATTGTTTTGGTTGATCAAAGCCCGATAGGGCGTACCCCACGTTCGAATCCTGCGACCTATACGGGAGTGTTTACTCCCATACGCGAGTTTTTTGCGCAGCTTCAAGAATCCAAGCTCAGAGGATATTTGCCGGGAAGATTCAGTTTTAACGTAAAGGGCGGAAGATGCGAAGCGTGCAACGGAGACGGAGTGCTGAAAGTATCTATGCTCTTCCTCCCCGATGTGTATGTAAAGTGCGACGTGTGCAAAGGACAGAGATACAACAGAGAGACCCTTGAAGTCCGTTATAAGGGGCTTTCGATTGCTGATGTTCTGAATCTGACTGTGGATGAAGCTGTGGAACACTTTAAAGATATACCGCGCATAGCCAACAAACTGGCGGTAATACAGGAAGCCGGTCTGGGATATATAAAATTGGGGCAGTCCGCCACCACTTTGAGCGGCGGAGAAGCTCAACGAGTCAAATTGGCGACTGAACTTGGAAAAAAGTTCCGCGGTAATACTCTCTACCTGTTGGACGAGCCGACTACGGGACTTCACTATACAGACGTGAAAAAACTGCTTAAACTGATACACAAGCTTGTTGACCAAGGCAATTCCGTGCTTGTAATAGAACATAACCTTGACGTGCTGGCCTCTTCCGACTATATAATGGACATGGGGCCGGAAGGCGGCCGCAGAGGCGGAAAGCTCATAGCAAAGGGAACTCCCGAGGAGGTTGCCCGCTCAAAGGGACCGACAGGCAAGTACCTTGCGGAATTTTTGAAGGATATTAAGGAAGGAAAGAAAAAAATATGAACGATTCCGAAAAAAGAGTCAGCGAAGATATATGTTGGGGCAGGAATCCCGTAATTTCATTGCTTGAAGAGTCTCCCGACAGATGCACAAAGGTGCTTATCGCAAAAACCGTTCTCCCGCACATAAAAAGCAAACTTGCCGATCTTTGCCGTGCGGCTAACGTCTCCTTCCAGAATGCGGACACCGCAGCTCTTGACCGTTTGACGGGAAAGGAGAATCACCAGGGCGTCGTAGCTTACATGGCTCCGATGAAGCTCTGGGAGTCAGATGAACTTCTTCAGATATTGCCTCCCGCACCTGAACCCGTCATGATTTTGCTGTGCGACCACATACAAGACCCTCACAACGTAGGCGCGATTGTGAGAAGCGCAGAAGCTGCCGGAGCCTCCGCAGTCATGATACCCAAGAGGGGCGGATGTCTGCCCACGGGAACCGTGGTTAAAACAAGCGCCGGCGCCGCTTTGCGTCTGCCTGTTGCAAAAGTCGGAAATATATCCCAAGCGATACGGAGCTTACAGGAGGCCGGATTCTGGGTTGTCGGGCTTGCAATGGAGGGCGAGGAGACTCTCTTTAAGGCTGATATGCCCCCCAGAACTGTTTTCGTTGTGGGATCCGAAGGAGAGGGACTTGGTTCCGCAGTGTCAAAGTCGTGCGATGAACTTCGCCGTATCCCCATGAGCGGTACGACAGGCTCGCTAAACGCTTCGGTTGCCGCGTCGCTTGCAATGTTTGAGTGGAGACGATCGTTAAAAGTTTGACCGTTTTCAGAATAAGTGATACAATTTTTTCACAAATTCAGAGGAAATTTCTGGAAGAGTGGGGTGTGCCCACTCTTCTTTTGTTACGGGAGGGAAACCTTGAATAAGGACAAGCTAAATGCAATTTTCGGTGAAATAAAGAGCCTGACATCCGAGCTCGGGTATGATTGTGCCGGTTCTGAACTGGTCAATGAAGACGGACTGAACATACTGCGCGTATATCTGGACATGCCCGGAGGGGTAGACCTTTCAGACTGTGAGACTGTAGCCAGAGGAGTTACTGAATACCTTGACTCTGTCGAAAAAGACCTGCCGGAAAAATATTTTTTGGAAGTAAGTTCGCTTGGTCTTGAACGGCCTCTTTTTACGTGCAGCGACTATGCCGCATTTGCCGGAAGCGAAGTAAAACTTATCATAAAGGGCAACAGAGAGGTCATCGGTGTTATAAAATCTACCGATAATGATATATCCGTAACTCTTATACAAAAAGACGGTGAGCGTACAGTTCCCTTTGCGGATGTGAAGCGCGGTTCTTTGGTGTACAAAAAAGAGGGCGGCGAGAAAAAAACATTTAAGAAAATACCAAAGAAAAAGAAAAAATAAATACATAGAGTGTATTAACTTAAAAGAGAGGAGTCGAATAGATGCAGCTGGGAAAAGATTTTAAAAAAGTACTGATGCAGATTGAGGAAGAGAAAGGGCTTTCTGAGGAGATTATCGTCTCCAGCCTGGAAGCTGCCATGATTTCCGCCTACAAGAAATTCAAAGGCGGGAACCAGACCATGGAAGTGTATATAGATGTTGAAACGGGTGAGGTCACTCTGTATGAAGTACGTATGGTTGTTGAGGATATAGAAAATCCCGACAGCGAGATAACATACGAAGATGCGGTAAAAAGCGGGTATACAGACCTTGAAGTGGGCGACATCATACGCAGAGAGGTATTCCCAGAGGACTTCGGCCGTATTGCCGCTCAGACAGCACGTCAGGTTATAATACAGCGCCTCAAGGATGCCGAAAGACAGGTTGTATATGAGCAGTTTGCCGACAAGATAGGCAACGTCGTTACGGGAACTATTTTTAAAGCGGAGGGTGACCAGATCCTTGTCCGCCTTAATGAAAAGTCCGAGGCGATAATGCCGAAGGAAGAGCGGATAATAGGCGAAAAATACATTCCCGGAGACAGAATGAAATTCTATCTCCTCGATGTCCGCCAAACGACGAGGGGTCCGCGTATAATTGTTTCCAGAACGCACCCGGGACTTCTCCGCCGTATGCTTGAGATAGAAGTGCCCGAAATAAAAGACGGCATAGTAGAGATCAGAAATATCGTGCGCGAAGCGGGAACCAGAGCTAAGATTGCCGTTGCAACGCTCGACGTTAATGTCGAACCTCTCGGAGCCTGCGTAGGCAAGCAGGGCGGGCGTATAAAGTCCATAAGCAGCGAACTTAACGGTGAACGAATAGACATAATAGTCTGGAGCACGGATATGCTCGCGTACATAAGAAATGCGCTCTCTCCCGCCAAGATACTCAAGGTAGAGCCGCTTCTCGACCAAGACCGTTCGGCAATAGCATTCGTTCGCTCGGATCAGCTTTCACTTGCGATTGGAAAGGCCGGGCAGAATGTGCGCCTTGCAGCGCGCCTGACAGGATGGAAGATAGATATAAAGGTCAAAGAGGATGAAAAACTTCCTACAATGAAGGACCTCTTTGTTGATATAAGCGAAGTATCGGAAGAGAGATAGTTCATGCCGCAAGACGTACAGAAGCCTGTCGTGCCTAAGAAAAAAAGACCGCGCACCTGTGTGGCGTGCGGCGAAGAATCTCCGAAAAGGGCGCTTCTTCGTGTCGTCAGAACTCCCGATGGGGCCGTTATGTATGACAAAACCGGCAAGGCCAACGGCAGGGGGGCTTATGTCTGCGCGTGTTCTGAATGTGTGCGCGCCGCAAAAAAGAAGAAGGCTCTGGCACGCGCGCTCAAAACACAGGTTGATGATTCTGTCTATGAAACTCTGGAAGAACTTTGTTCCGTAGAGGAAGCGGGTATTTAATATATGACAAACAACACAGGCAAGATAATGAACATTCTCGGACTTGCAAGACGCGCCGGCGCTCTGTTCGTTGGGCAGGATCATGTTTTTGCCGAAATTAAAAAATCTTTGCCGCTCCTTGTTATAGTAACAAACGATTGCTCGAAAAATGTTCTTAGAAGCATTGACGCGGGTGTGGAGCGCGGAGAGGTTACAAAAATCACATTGGATGAAATTGACAGAACAGCTCTTGGAGCGCAGTTGGGCATTCGCGGCGCTCAGGTGACGGCTCTCATCAGACAGTCCGGTTTTGCCAAAAATATTTTATTATTAAATGACAGGAGTGATGCCGATGAGTAAAATGAGAGTTTACGAACTTGCAAAGTTGCTTGAGAAAAGCAATACGGAAATGGTCGATATACTTACTGATCTTGGTGTCAGCGTCAAATCACACATGAGTTCGGTAGATGATGATGCTGTGGCTTTGGTAGAAAAAGCTTTGAACGGGAAGAGCGAAGAAAAAGAGAAGGCTCCGGAAGACGACGTTCAGACATATCCTCAAATAACTGTAAAAGAGGGCTGCTCCGTCTCGGAAGTTGCCTCAGCCGCTGATGAAAAACCGGGCACTGCGGTAAAATTTCTCATGGCAGCCGGGCTTATGATACCGGCAACGGCACGTGCAGACGAAAAAATCCTTGAAATACTCAGTAAGGGATTTAAGAAAAACCTCGTATTCGGAAAAGTCGAGACTCCCGAAGTGAAGGAGCCGCCTCAGAACAAGGGTCAGAAGCAGTCTAAGAATGCAAAGCCAGCAAAAAAATCTTCAGAAAAGGCTGAGCACCTTGTCCCGCGTCCTCCCATTGTCACAGTAATGGGGCATGTCGACCACGGCAAGACAACGCTGCTTGACTATATCAGAAAGACGAGAGTAACGGAAAAGGAAGCCGGAGGCATCACACAGCACATAGGTGCATCGACGGTTCACTACAACGGTAATGATATCGTATTCTTAGACACGCCCGGACACGAGGCATTTACGTCTATGCGCGCGCGCGGAGCTCAGGTCACGGACATTGCGATCCTTGTCGTAGCCGCCGATGACGGAATTAAACCTCAGACAATAGAGGCTCTTAACCACGCGAAGGCAGCCGGAGTTCCCATAGTCGTAGCCGTAAACAAAACAGACAAACCCGACGCCAAGCCTGACAGAGTGCGCCAGCAGCTCTCCGACTACGGACTTATTCCCGAAGAGTGGGGCGGAGACACGATAATGGTGGACGTTGCCGCAAAGATCGGAACAAATGTCGATCAATTGCTCGAAATGGTGCTGCTTGTTGCAGAAATGCAGGAATTGAAAGCAGACCCATCGGCAAAGCCCATAGGCACAGTCATAGAAGCTAACCTTGACAAGGGCAAGGGCCCGGTGGCCACTGTAATTGTCCAAAAGGGTACGCTGCGCCGCGGAAATATCATTCACACGGAAACAGCTTGGGGAAAAATCCGCGCTATGATAGATGACTCCGGACGTACCATCAATGCAGCGGGACCGAGCACCGCCGTTGAAATCCTCGGACTCGAGAACGTGCCTCAGCCGGGAGAGATATTCTCTACACTGTCAAGCGAACGTGAAGCACGTGATATTATGTCGAATAATGAGTTTGAGCGCAGAGAGATGGATCAGAATAAATCAAAGCGCCTGACTCTGGAAGAACTGTACGAAAAAATGCAGACAGAAGAAGTTCCTCAGCTCGGCATAGTCCTCAAGACGGACGTTCAGGGATCTTTGGAAGCCTTCCACTCGTCGCTTATGAAGATGAGTACAAATGCCGTATCCGTCAACATCGTACACGAGGGAGTAGGACGCATATCGGAATCAGACGTTATGCTTGCTTCCGCATCAAATGCCATAGTAATAGGTTTTAACGTCCGTCCTGACGGAAATGCAAGAAAAATAGCGGAGACAGAGGGTGTGCAGATACGACTTTACCAGGTCATCTACGACATGCTTGACGATGTTAAAGCCGCTATGGAAGGTATGCTTGCTCCGGAACTCAGGGAGCACACGCTCGGAACTGCGGAAATACGCGAAATATTCCGTGTTCCCAAAGTCGGCAATATTGCGGGCTGCCGCGTTCAGGAAGGACTGCTGCGCAGAAGCGCGAAAGTTCGCCTGATTCGTGACGGCGTCGTGTTCTGGAGCGGAGAGCTTTCAAGTCTCAAACACTTTAAGGACGACGTTCGCGAAATAAAGGCCGGTAACGAATGCGGTCTGAGCTTTGAAAAATTCCAGGATTTCCACGTCGGAGACGTAATAGAAGCATACGAAATTCTGAAGGAAAAGAAGACTCTGGATTAGTCTATGCCACTTTGGATCGGCGTAGCCGTCTGTTCTTTGAGGCTGAGCTGTGCGGCCAGCCTCAAAGAACGCAGACATGTTGTTCGTTCTCTTTTGGACGGGGTCAGAAGCCGTTTTTCCATCTCTCCTGCAGACTTGGGACCTTCCGACGTATGGAACATTGCCGAGCTGGGTTTTTCGGCATCCGGATCGTCCCCGCAGGAACTGGAGGAGAGAATTGACAACCTTGAGAAATTCCTTAGTCAAAAAGAAGAATCCGGTGAATTTGAAATAACTCACTTCACCCGGGAGGTGTTTGCCTATGGTGACATATCGTATAGACAGAATAAATAAGGAGTTTCTGCGACTGATTTCAGAAATGCTCCAAACAAGGATAAAAAAAGATCAAGTGAGAGACGCGATACTTACAAAGGTAAACGTATCAAAAGACCTTAGCTTTGCTAAAGTATACTATACTCTCATAAATGTAAACGACCTTGATAACGTTCAGCTTGCTCTTGATTCGGTGCGCTCACAGCTTCGCTCAATGCTCGGCAAAGAAATGCACCTCAGAACAATACCGGAACTTCATTTTGTTTACGACGATTCGGAGGCAAAGGCAAGAGCTATGGACGAACTGCTTGACAGAGTAGCGGCGTTGGATGCCGGACTTAAGAGCGGAGAGAAATAGGAACATAAATATGACAGACGCCTACTCCGAAACAAAAAAAGAAATAATATCAGCCATGACCGCTCACGGAGCATGGCTGATTGTTTCTCATGAAAACCCGGACGGAGATACAATCGGAAGCGCCGCAGCCCTATGTTCTCTAGGTTGCCGCTTGGGAAAAGACGTAAAACTTGTCTGCAAAAGCAAGATTCCCTCACGCTATTTTTTTGTCCCCTATTCACAAAAGTTTGTCATAGCGGAACAGACGGAGGATATGGACAAAAATCGTCTCGTTATATGTGTTGATACAAGCACCGAAGCGAGAAGTATCGCAGGTATCCGAGAACTCGAAGAGTCAGGTGCGGTAACTGTAAATATCGACCATCACGGCGATAACTCAATGTACTGCACCCTGAACTTGGTTGATTCCGATGCCTCCGCGACTGCGGAAGTAGTGGAAGATATTTTTGCGTCAGCAGAGTGGAGCATGACAAAAGAAGAAGCCTCGGCTCTCTACGTTGCTCTCTCAACCGATAACGGCAATTTTAGATTCCACTCAACTACGGCGCGCAGCCACATGTGCGCCGCGCGTCTGCTTGAATATGGTGCTGACCCTGCAGAACTTGACGATTGTGTCAACGAAAATTTGACGCAAGACATACTGAAACTGTGGGGCAAAGCCTTCTCGCGAACGGAACTGTCCGGCGGAGGCTGTGCTGCGTTCTTCTGGCTCACTGACTCTGATTTTTCGGAAGCCTCCGCAGATGCGAGTGCAACAGAGGGACTGGTAAACATGCTGATGAGAATAGAGGGCGTGAAAATTGCTGTCTTTCTTTGTGAATACTCCGGAGTGAAAAAAATAAGCGTAAGAACAAGACCGCCATTTAATGCAAGAGAATTTGCATCAGCCTTTGGCGGCGGGGGACACCCGCAGGCGGCCGGAGCTAAAATCGGAGGCAGCCTCTCGGAAGCGCTGTCACTCCTAAGAAAAGAACTGGTAAAATATGCAGCCGCTCGGCATACTGCCAATAGATAAACCCGTAGACGTCAGAAGCACTCTATGTGTTGATGTCGTGCGAAACATACTAGGACGAAAAACTAAAGTAGGTCACGGAGGCACTCTCGACTCAACGGCCTCGGGTCTCCTAATCCTTTTGGTCGGCAATGCCACCAGGCTCAGCAATTTTGTCATGTCAATGCCAAAATCCTACGAGGCAGTCGTTCGCTTCGGTTTTGAAACAACCACGGACGATGCGTCGGGTGATGAAAAATTTACGGCATCCTGGGGGCACATAACCGAAGACGCGATAAATACGGCGCTTTGCGGGTTCATGGGCTGGAGAATGCAGACCCCGCCCAATATCTCGGCTGTTCATGTTGACGGAGAAAGAGCACACAGAATAGCAAGAGACGGAAAAGACCCTGCGATATCGGCTAAACCTGTATTTTTTATGTCAGTCGAAAAAATAGGAAATATCGATGATAACGGCTGCGTCAAGTTTCGTATTCACTGCCGAAAAGGCACATACGTAAGAAGCTTTGCGAGAGACCTGGGGCGTGCACTGGGCTCGGCTGCTCACATAAGCTCACTTAGAAGGACAAGCTGCGGAATGTTCCAAGCTGAAAAGGCTCTGGATTTTAACGATGTCCGCGCCATGAGCAGAATAGAACTGACGGAAAGGATATTGCCGCTCAGAAGTGCCGCAGAATGCTGCGCATCATACTGTGCCGATGACTATGCCTTTAAAAGACTCTCAAATGGTCAAGGCGTCATGCTCTCGGAGCTTAAACGGGAAAAACTCCCCCTATGCTCGTCCGAATCGGACAGTGTCACAGTATTGTCCGACGACTTCTTCTCCATATGCAAAATGTCGCGAACACAAGGCACCTATGGACTTATGCCGGACGTAAATATCATTATTGACAGGGGTAATACAAAATGATATATGCCTTAGGAGCCTTTGATGGGTTTCACCTCGGGCACAAACAGCTTTTGATAAGAGCGAAACAGCGTGCAGATTTCAAATCGACGGGTTGGGGGGTATTTACCTTTGACGGACACCCTCAACAGCTCTTCAATAAAGAAGGCTTTAAGTTGCTGTTTACACCGGAAGAAAGAGACCTTCTCGTGAAATATCTTTCTATTCCCGAAATAGAGAAAATTCCGTTTACACACACATTCGCGGAACAAACTCCCGATGAATTTATAAACCTGATATCCGCAAGAAAAAAAATTCACGGACTCGTAGTAGGAGAAAACTTTCTATTCGGAAGGGGACGCAGCGGAAACCCTGAAATGCTGGCAGCGATGTGCTTAAACAGAAACTGGTCTTTGGACGTTGTGCCATCATACAAAATAAACGGTGTTACAGTCAGCAGCACGGCCATACGTGAAGCGATCCTCAGAGGCAGAATCGACATCGCGTCCGAAATGCTGGGACACCCGTTTATTATTCAGAGCAAAATAGTAAAAGGAGACTCAAGGGGACGTACATTGGGATATCCGACAGCCAATATGTATGTCAAAACGGGAAAAGTGTACCCGGCAAGAGGAAGCTACACTTCTATTGTCTTTCTCGGAGGCAAGTGGTATCCGGCCGCTTTGAACATCGGATACAACCCGACATTCGAAGGCATCAGGGCTCTTCGCTGTGAAGTACACATCTCAGAATTTTCAGGAGACCTATACGGACAAACCCTGACACTTTTTATAATAAAAAGAAACAGAGATGAAATAAGATTTCCCGATGTAGTGAGCCTCAAAAAACAACTGGAAAAAGACATAAAACATACGAATACGTCTGCAAGCACATATATCAAAGAAAACAAACAAATTTTAAGTAATTTTGAACAAATACTGCTTTGACATGTAAAGAGCTCTGTCGTATCATAGCATGGTTGCTTATATGCAACATCGGGTTCCACAATCGAAGGAGGACGATTATCCTTGTTGAAACTTATGAGACAGCACGTAAAAGTTATAATGACCACAGTAATACTTCTGTTTGTAGCTTCATGCTTTGCCGGCTACGGTCTTTATTCGAGATCAGGCAACAGAAACAGCAACGGCGACAGCATGCAGGACTACCCGGTAGCAGAAGTTAACGGAAACAACATCATGCGTTCTCAGATAGAAAACGGCCTTGGAAAAATGGCGGAGCAATACAACCAAAAAGAAATAAACTCGGCCGATCTCCCCGTACTGAGAAAAGCTGTTCTTGACAGCCTCATCATTCAAGATGAAGTCAACAAAGAAATCAAAAACAGAAAAATTGATGTAAACAAAGACGAAATAAATGCCGAATACGTTAAAATAATGGATAACTATCCGACAAGAGAAGAATTCAAAGCCTATCTTGAACGTACAGGTGTCACAGAAAAGCAAGTAAAAGATGACATAAAAAGCCAGATGTCACAGCAGAAACTGCTTGAATCTGTAACCTCCGATATCAGCGTTACGGACAAAGAGGCAAATGCCTTCTACGATGCAGCTAAGACGTTCCTCTACAAACAGCCTGCAGGGACATCCGTTAACGTTGCCACGTTCAAAAATAACGAGGCCGCCAAACTTGCACAGAAAGCCCTTGCCGACGGTGCAAATTGGGACAAAATTATGGCCGAACACAAAAACGACATAGAATCATCAACTCCCTATGCAAAGCCTATCGTCGTAACAGATCAGATGATGGCTCAGAGCCCCGCTCTTGCCAAAATCAAAGATCTTGCGGTCAATAAAGTCTCGCAGCTCATAAACATAACAGATACGAACGCTATGATAGCAATAAAACGCGGACCTGCCGCCGAAAAGGTGCTTCCTTTCAGCGAAGTCAGTGCCGACGTCAGAAACGCAATAAAGAGCCAAAAAGGACAGGAAAAGCAGAATGAATTCTATTCAACACTGCTTGCAAGGGCTAATGTGCAAATAAAAGATGCGACAATATTCCCCGCAGCCGCACCTGAAACAAAGTCGGAAGACAAAAAATAGCCTGTAGCCGAAAAAAATGCATCACTAAAGTTTTAAAGTGTTGACAAACCAAAGAAAAAGGAATAAAATAGCCCCTGTTGGTGAGGTGGCCGAGCTAGGCTGAAGGCGCTCGCCTGCTAAGCGGGTAGGGGGGCATAAACCTCCCTCCAGGGTTCAAATCCCTGCCTCACCGCCACAAAATCAAATTGCGCCGGTAGCTCAACTGGATAGAGCATCGGACTACGGATCCGAAGGTTACGAGTTCAAATCTTGTCCGGCGCGCCATATGACTGAAGAAAACGCCCCTCTCTGAGGGGCGTTTTTTTTAACTACTCACTGGCTACTCAAAATTAGTTTCAACTAACGCGCCTGCGTGAGGCGCGACAAGCCGCAGTTGGGACATGTTTTTGCGCTGTCAGAAACTGGAAGTTTACAGTCGCGGCATTGTTTTAATGGACATGTAATGCTCACCGCATTTCTACCATTTTCAAGAAATCATCTTCGGAGATTATTTTTATGTGACATCCTTTTGACGTAAGTTCTTCGGCTTTTTTCGTTTTGCTGCTTTTCTTTCCGTCTATAAATTTTGAAAAATCCTGTACGCCCATCACTAGGTAATTTGTATGCTTATTCACCGACGCTTGCGCGTGCCCTTCGCCTGCTTCTATGATGGCGCACGCTGTTTCACGCTCCATTGATTTTAAGGTGCCGGTAAAGACGAAATTTTGTCCGCGAAACAGATCTGTGTTGCATGAAATGTTCTTTATCATTTGATCGTTCCAATTTTTTCTTAATCCGAGAGTAAACTGAGGAGACCAACTACCATCTTCGCTTATGTATCCGTAGGAATATTCTGCTTTTCTTATTTCCGGGATTACACTATCGGATAGACTGAGCAATATATTGGCACAAGCCAGTGCATCGCTAGCTGCATTATGATGTTCAAGGTCTATTTGAAGCTGGCTCGATACAACATTTAGGCGATGACAAGATAATTCTGGGAAAACGATTCTTGATAAGTTGCAAGTGCAAAGGGTTCTGCATGTAGGCTTTGGAAGTTCGTATAAATCCAGCGTGTGACAGAGAACAGAACAGTCAAAAACCATATTATGTGCAACAAGAACATTATCGTTTATGATTGGTAAAATATCCTGCATTACTTCATTGAAGCACGGAGCATCTTCTACCATTTCCGGAGTGATGCCGTGAATACCTACGTTGTAAGGGTTGAACTCGGCATAATCCTCATGGGGCTTTATTAAGCGCTGGAAGCTATCAATTATCTTGCCGCGTCTAACAATTGCTATTCCTACGGAACATGGAGAGCAACGTTTAGTATTGGCTGTTTCAAAATCAATTGCCACGAAATCTTCGGGGATGGATTCTATTGGGTTGTATATACGCACAGGGCGTGATTCTGATATCTCATCATCTATATCATCATAATCCCAGCTAAATTCATCTTCGAGCATAATTCTCACTCCTTGTAATTTAACGAAACGAGATCTCCTGCCTGTTTTTCGTATGATTCCTACTTTCTATTGTAAGGTCCTTAGGTTCGCAAGAGAAATTGGTGACGACAGCATCGCAATAATTGACCAGCCAAACCTCCCAGCAGTCCTGTAGGCGCGCTCTTGCCGGTGGAATGCACATCCAAATAGCTTCTTTCTCTTTTGCTTTTAGTGCTCTTGGTTTTTTATTGGACTGTACGGTATATATCTTTTCTTCCGGCATCATAAATTTATTTTTACTAAGCCAATGACAACGGACATATCGTCTTGTTATATACATGTCGTGCTTTATTTTTTCTGGGGCATCATATGTCAAATCAAATTGTTTTTCAGTATAGTCCGGGTCTATCGGAGACGGAGTACCTGCCCCATTCATACAGCCACGGCTCATTGCATACTCAACAAAGTTTTTATTGAGAAGGTCGTAATTAAAAGATGTTATTTTAATTAGCTCATCATAGTCATTAAGTAGATGCAGTGGATTCGTCCTCTGCCAACCTGTCTGATCTTGTATAGAAGGGAAATAGAATCGAACTGTGCTATCCCCTTGAGTAGAGTCAAGAAACAAAGGCATTTAATCAGCTCCTAATTCTAACCTGTGGATATGAGATTATTAAAACGCGCTTCGTGGTCTTTTTTTTGAGATTACCTGTAAAACTTTTCCAATTATGCGAAACCACGCGATGTCCTGCGCATATTCTTTTTCAATCACGATTGGCGCGTAGTTCGGATTCGCCGAGCGAAGCTCAATTCCTCCGTCAGGGCGATATATCACCCACTTCACCATCCAATTATCGTTATACACCACCAGCGCAGTATTTCCGCTTACAACCTCATCAGCGGGGTTGATCAGTACGATGCTTCCCTCTTCGATGCCCGCTCCTGTCATGGAGTCCCCATCTGTGTGAATGGCGAAGGGTTTTCGGCTGCTGTCAAAATTCTGAATG
This sequence comes from uncultured Synergistaceae bacterium, assembly GCA_964496275.1. Classification (GTDB taxonomy): domain Bacteria; phylum Synergistota; class Synergistia; order Synergistales; family Synergistaceae; genus CAZBYL01. The sequence goes on from CAZBYL010000027.1 coordinate 29,407, forward strand.
TCCGAAGCATCAATGTATAGCATTTCTGTTGTTTCCGGCTCAACCCCATACAGCCCGTTCCCCGCGCCGCAGGAAGCGGCTGTTGCCATATCGAAAAGCGGAACCTCAATAAAATTATGTGCTAAATCCACATTAGAACGCGGTTCGTACTGTGTCTCGCCGAGTAAATATGAGGTCGTTGTTTTGAGAACACAAGCTAGTTTTTGGAGCGAATCACCACGTGGTTTTAATTCTCCCCTTTCCCACCTTGCTATTGTGTTAGGGTGCATGTCTACCAAATTCGATAAACCTTCCTGTGTTAAATTAAGCCCTTCCCTAAGTTCTTTAATTTTTTTACCTATCATGAGCGCGCCCCCCTATATCTAAATAAATACTATACGCAAACGGATATTTTTAACAGCCCTAAAACGGATATTTTAATATACGTATTGGGATAAAAAACACTTGCAAAACTATCCCGAGACGTATATAATGTATTTGCAAACGGATAGCAAACGGATAGTTTGCGGGACAGGGGGGGGGAAAAGATGAAATTTTTAGCAGCAATACGAAAAAAAATGGGACTAACACAGCAAAATTTAGCTGAAATGGTCGGAGTTGGAACAAACACAATCGCGAGATACGAACGCGGTGAAATGGTTCCATCCGCAAAAATCGCTAGAGACATAGCAACAGCCTTAAATTCGAGTGAATCAGAACTATTAAATGGCCCGAAACAAGAAGGACTCAAAATAAATATTTTAATGGAGGTGGAAGATATGATGAACGAAATGGCGATAAAAAAGGACGAATTTAATGTCGGTTTCCGCAGCGACGGACAGTTTATATTTTGGGGCGCGCTGCCGCAGGATATGAGCATCGACGCAATCCTTGATAAATTCCGCGTCGAACTGACGTTGGCGCACGAAATGAAAGACTTGCGCGATAAAAAATTGAAGGACAATTAGGGGCTGCGGCTCCTAATTGTCTATTGCTATTGGGGGGGCTGCCACTGAAAAAAATCCGAACCTTGAAAACTGAATAGAGGCAATGAAATCTAATCTGAACGGAGGTTGTGACATGACAGAGGTTGAACTAGACGTGGTTGTAAGCGAGCTTCAGGCGACGCTTGCGGACACCATTGAAAAATTATCTGCGGCGCGTGAACGACCGCCGCGATTGCTAAAAGAGAATGAGGCTGCCCGCTACAAAGGAGGTGTTGAAATGGAGAATCTCAGAGCGTACAGGCAAAAAGCTGGGTTCACGCAGTTACGAGCATCCGAGCAATTAAAGATTTCAGAAATGACGCTTTGCCGCTACGAAACAGGTGCACGAGAACCTAGAGCAGGAGACTTGATACGGATGGCGCAGTTGTACGGCTGCACGGTAGACGATTTGTTAAACCCTACCATGCCCCTGCCGGAGACGGTGAGGGGCGAGAGCAGAAATTTACAAGCAGTGTAGAGGAAGCGGCGGCCTTTGGCGAGATTGCCGAGGAGTTTTTCCCCATCGTAAGCGACAGCAATAAATACAGAAAGCTGCTGCTGGATATCGCCGCAAACGGCCGCATCGATGATAAGGGCACCAGAGTCCTGGCCGAAAAAATGATGAACACACTGGCCGAGGCTCTGGTGTAGGAATGAAAGACTTGAGGGATAAAAAGCTCAAGAAAAATTAAGGGAGGTGATGCAATGACGATAATTAAGCTGGGAAAAGGCGAACGTGTTGAATTAAAAAATAAGCTCAAATCCGCTATATTACGCAGACTTGAGCCTAAGACGCAAGACGATTTTTGCATAATCGACAGCAAGGATTTGCCAGATCTGATTAAAGTGCTTTTGCAGATTCTCGACTAATTAGTGCATGTCAACAGGCGTATTCAATTCTTTCAACATCTGATGATAAAAATTTACCACAATGTCAGGTCTCTGAATGTAACTGTTTCCGCTGCTTTGTAACGCTGCAATCGTTATCTCGGCAGCAAGTTCTTGATTGCTTTTATACTCTGCCATGTTTATCACCCCCTCTCTATGGAGAAGGATAGCACATCGTAGGGCTGATATCGAAAATATCACGAAACACGGCACTTTGAAAACTGAATATGGAACGACGGAAAAACAAATGATAGGGGGCGAGCCAATGGTGGAGGATGCACTTCTTACAAGACTGGAATATTTAATAGAGCTGTTGGAAAAATCCCAACGTTCTAACCGCCGATTTTTAGAATCGGACGAAGCTGCGGAATATCTGGGCATGAGCGCGTATACGTTGGATAAATATCAACGTGAGGGAATTTTAGCTGTGCCGTCTATTAAAATCGGCAAATTCGTAAAGTACGACCGAAAAGATTTGGAAAAATACTGTGATTCCCTCCCACGCAGGGAATTGAGAGGAGCGCAAGCATGACAATCACAATAATTATTCTCTCTCTCGTCGTGATTGTCCTCGTGGTGAGAGAACAGAAAAGTAAGAGACATTGGATTATTTTTTTGAAGGAGGAAAAGATATGAAAATTACGGAGCGCTACACGAAGGCAGGCTGTGCGGATTTAATCCGTAAAATCTCGGACGGAGACCTGGAAACAAGGATGCGCGGGGCATTTAAGCAGATCCCTAAATTGGCGGAAATATGCAATAACAAAACACTGCGCGACACGATAACCGTAGCGGAGGCGGAAGCCCTTTGCGAGAAAGCGGGAGAGCTGCTGGCATGATGAAAATCACGGAAGAAGAAGTAAAAGAATTAGAAACAGTGCTGTTAGGACTTGAAAGTGGGCTTGTTACAAAAAAAGGATCGGCTGTCGGGCTCAGGGACGTAA
>CAZBYL010000028.1:0-31682 GCA_964496275.1 uncultured Synergistaceae bacterium
TTCGTCGCTGCGCCGTTTCCGACGCGCCCCGTAACGCAGCAAGAGGTAGTATATCATGAATGCGAAAAGTGTCAACGAATACATGGAATTAAATAAAGCAGGACAAAGCTGTCTTGATGTATTTAATCTTAAACTATTTTTTTGATGCTTTTGTAAAAGTCAATGAAGTAGTTTACATATATATTTTTAACAGATTTATTATCATAAAATTTTTCTTTTTTGGATCGAAAAATATTTTTTTTATTCGTAAAAAGTTTGGGGACGTATCGTATTTTGCATACGATGCGTCCCCAATATAGTTCTTAGTTTGTTTTTCAGCTAGAATTTTTCTTCTTGCTCTTCCTCGCTTATGTCCAGTTTTAGTACTCCCTCTTCGAGCAGCGCTTCCACTGAATCGTCCACGCTTGATTCTTGTAAATCCTCCGGTGTCGGTTCTACAAGAAGCCCGAGTCCCGCCGCAACTTTGTGGAGAACGTCCTTTGTGATTTCCTCCATGAGCTCGGGATGTTCTTCAATGTAGTTGGCGACACTCTCTTTCCCCTGCCCAAGTGTTTCCCCTTTGTACGCAAGCCAGGAGCCTTTTCGTTTTACGACCTCTCTGTCTATTGCCATGTCGAGGACGGACATTCCTTTGGGCACACCTTTGCCGTAGATAAGTGTGGTGTGAGCTGTGCGGAATGGCGGAGCCTGTTTGTTTTTTACAACTTTCAGCCATAGCTCGTGTCCTATTGCAACGTCTGACTGGCTCACCTGTTTGCCGCGCTTTACTTCTATTCTGACGGAGCTGTAGAATTTCAGCGCACGGCCGCCCGTAGTTGTTTCCGTCGGGCCTTGGCCGTATCCTGAGCTTATTTGAGCGCGGAGCTGGTTTATGAATATGACGCTCGTGTTGCTTTTTGATATTGCGGCGGTGAGTCTTCTCAGCGCATAGGACATAAGGCGCGCATGAAGTCCCATTTGTGTGCTGCCTTCTCCCATTTTTCCGTCTATTTCCGCCTGGGGTGTGAGAGCTGCTACGGAGTCAACAACCACAAGATCAAAAGCTCCGCTTCTTACAAGTGTATCGAGTATGTAGAAAGCTTGCTCTCCGCTGTCGGGCTGCGACATGTAAAGGTTTGCCGTATCGACTCCGAGGGATGCGGCCAGGCGCGGGTCAAGGGCGTGTTCCGCATCAATGAAAGCAGCGTATCCGCCGGCTTTTTGCGCTTCCGCCAGGACATGAAGGGCGATTGTTGTTTTACCGCCGCCTTCAGGACCGAATATTTCAATGACGCGTCCTCTGGGGATTCCTCCTATGCCGAGAGCCACGTCAAGAGGAAGTATTCCGCTCGGAATAACCTCGACTGCTCGCGGCGTCTCATCACCAAGACGCATTATGGCTCCGTCTCCGAATTTTCCCCTTATTTCAGTTAGTGCCTGTTCCAGTATTTCTTCCCGCGTAACAGGAGCTTTCTTAGCCATGCGTTTACCTCCCGCTGTATATGTTACTGTTTTATTTACTTTATGATTATATCAGCACGTCAGATTTTGAAAAGAGCCAACGGAGTGTATCTGGGGCCGCCGGGGAGAAGCTCGCTTTTCATCAGGACTATCTGTGATACGATCCACGGTTCAAGTTTGAGTTCGTGATTTGTCATTATTTCCGTGAGTCTGTCAGGCAGTTTCGACCTCGATGGGTTTCTTGCAAGTGTTAGGTGCGGTGTGTATGCGCGCTGCTCTTTCGGTATTCCCGCGATGTTTGCCGCTCGTTCCGTATCTTTTTGAAGTTTTTTCAGCGAATCGAGTTCTCCGAGTACGCTCGTCCATATTACGGAAGGTTTTTCAAGGTTTGGAAATCCTCCTACCCCTCCCGCAGATATTGTGAACGGGGTGTATTTTTTAATTTTTGAGAGTTCGTCAGCCAGTATTTTGACCGTATCGGCAGGGTGTTCTCCGCAGAATTTGAGCGTGACATGTATCGTACTCGGGTGAACCCAGCGGATTGATGATTCAGCACGCCTGCATTCTCCGATCCATTTGCTTACGGTCTCTCTCTGTTTATCCGGAATTTCCACGCAAACGAAGGTTCGAACGGTGTTCGCGCAAAGTGCTTTGATATTTTTCATTTTATTCGAGTTCACCGGTTATGTGGGCGAGTATTTTTTTTACGGACGCTTCGCGAATAGCGCGTCTTTCGCCGCGAAAGGCGCATTTGAAGGATACCGTTTTACCGCCTCGCGTGAATCCAAACCACACTGTTCCTACGGGTTTTTCCGGGCTTCCCCCTCCGGGTCCGGCTATTCCGGTTACGCTCATTGCAATATCAGATCCGTATATTCGGGCGGCTCCCTCTGCCATTTCCTCGGCACATTCGGCGCTGACCGCTCCGTATGAGTCAAGTGTCTCTTTTGAGACACCGAGTATTTTTGCTTTGGCTTCGTTACTGTAGGTTACGGCAGAACCCATGAATATCTCGGAAGAACCAGATATTTCCGTCACAGCCGCAGCCGCCATTCCGCCAGTGCAGGATTCCGCAAATGCCAGAGTCACATGTTTTTTGACCGCCGCAGAGACAAGGGAGAGCGCCATCGCGCGAATTTCTTCTTTCATCTCATCTCTACCCGAAGAAGCCGTATATTACAGAGAGACCGCCTTCAAAGAACATCCAGTGAATAACCCTCATTAGGATGTTCACCATTATTCCGCCGGTTATATCGTCCGCCATTATTCCTATTCCGCCGGGCAACGCCTCTGTCTGCCTTACTGGAAAGGGTTTTGTTATATCTATTATTCTGAACAGGAAGAGTCCGGCTATTGCGTAGGAAAGGTCAAAGCCCCAACAAGATATCCAGCAGCCTACGACCTCGTCGATTACTACTTCGGGGGGGTCCTCACGTTCCGCTGCTTTTTGGTATTTGTCCGCTGCCGCGGTTCCCACGAGAGCTACGGCTGCGATTACCCACAGGGGTAAACCTCCGAAAGCAAGCCATATCGCACAGGCGGCGATAGAACCCAATGTGCCGGGCATTTTGCTGAAACGCCCTATCGTGCCGAACGTGGCTATTATTCCGTACCAAGTTTTCATTTCAGGGATAAGTATCATTCATAAACCTCTTCTCCTGCCATATCGTGCGGCATTGCATCAGTCATTTTTACTTTTATGACGGAGCCTTCTTTGAGATCCTCACGTATGTTTCTTATTTCTATGAGTCCGTCCACATCCGGTGCTTCCCTGTAGGTGCGTCCTTCCGCAAAACCTTGGGCAACGTCTACCTTCTCCACCAGAACATCCATCTCTCTGCCGACAAAAAGCTGCTGGCGTTCAAAGGATATTTCGGATTGCAGCGCCATGAGAGCGGACAGCCTTTTTTCCTTTATTTTGTCCGAAACTTGGTGTTCCATGAGGTAAGCTTCCGTTCCCTCTTCCGGAAAGAATGTGAAAGCTCCCATTCTGTCGAATTTTGCATTTGCAACAAACCGCATCATTTTATCAAAATGCGATTTTTTCTCACCAGGGAATCCTACCATGCAGGTTGTGCGAAGGGCAAAATCGGGGTTTATCTCCCTTGCCCTCGTAAATATCGCAAGAAGTTCTTCGTCGCTTATTCCTCGGTTCATAGCGGAAAGTATTCTCGAATCGCCGTGCTGTACGGGGATGTCGAGGTAAGGGATTATCTGGCGCCCTTTTGCGACACGCTCCAAAAGTGAGTCGGATACTCTGCTCGGGTGCAGGTAGAGTAAGCGTATCCACAAATCGTGAGGGAGAGATGATTCCAAAGCGTCGAGAAGCTCAATGAGTTTTGAATGTCCGCACTCGTCGGTACCGTAGACTGTAAGGTCCTGACCCACGACGCAGAGCTCGCGGGCGCCTTCGCCTGCAAGCTGCTGCGCTTCCTTAACGACCGTATCTATGGAAAGGCTCTTCAGCCCGCCTCTTATGCCCGGGATGGCACAGTATGTACATCGGTTATCGCAGCCTTCGCTTATTTTCAAATAACGTGTGAACAGTGGCGCAGCGGGCAGGGATGAACGACAGCGTCCTGATTGCGGCGTTCCGTTGAGAGCGGCGACGACGCTCGCCCAGTCTTCGCTTTTTGCCCAGAAATCAACCGAGCTTATTTCTTTTGTAAGGTCTTCGCCGTATCTGTTTACAAGACAGCCTACGACTCCTATCTTTTTCAGTTTGCCGTTGAGTTTCAGCTCTTCCAAATCAAGTATGGCTGCGATATTTTCCTCGACTGCCGGGCGAATGAATCCGCACGTGTTGACTATGGCCGCATCAGCCTTTGAAACATCATCAGCAAGCACGTGTCCCGCACGAACGAGTTCTCCCGCAAGACATTCGCTGTCTACTCTGTTTTTCGCACAGCCGAGGCTCAGTATATAGATCCTCATTTATACAGCACCGGTGTGTCGTCACAGACGGGCTGATTCTGCATGTACAGGCGAAGTCCCTGCTCCGTGAGTCCGGCTGCGATTCCGAGCGACATCCTTATTCTTGCCTGATAGGGGTTCAGCTTGCCGGCAGACATAACGCCCATTTCCTCAAGCTTCTGGAAACCGCCTTCAAAGGAGTTGGTCGCGTGAACATGACTCTGAAAGCATCGGGACGCGATGGCTACTGGTATCCTTCTCCGCAGTATGTTGCGCAGGTGCGGAATCCAAGTGGGAGATATGTTTCCGGCTCCGAACCCTGCCAGCACAAAGCCTTCCAGTTCTTTATTCTGGGCAAGAGCCGATATTATGCACTCCCCGCCGCCTATCGACGCCCAAATAATTTCTACCGCTGCGGGGTCTTCGGGACGGCGCGCCAAAAATTCGGGGCGTCTGACGCTTCTGAAGAATTTTATCTCTCCGTTCAGCATTTTGCCGATGGAGCCTTTTTCCGGAGATTGAAAGGCGTTGTCGGGGCTTGTCGGGTCAACCATTACGACTTCGGAAGCCGCGAAAAGTTCACCGCTGGAACAGACAAGAACTCCCTTGCCCTGAGCATCGGGCGAGAGTGCGGCAAGGACGGAGCAGTGCAGATTCATAAGTCCCTCTTTTACTCCGGCCCTTCCCTGAACCATGAGGTTTGCAAAAATAAGAGGCTGCGAATGCTGCCACAGAAGGTCTGCCATATATGACATCTCCTCCATGACACCGCTGCCCGATACGACGATTATGCCCGAATAATCCTGTTCGACAAGAGTCTCCAGCATATTTGACATCTCCACCATCAGCTTCATCGAGTAGTGGCTGCTCGGCTGACAACTCCACTCTATGAGTGTGCATCTGCGCGCAAGTTCGTCGGGCAGATATGAGAGAAGTGAATACGGGTCTGCATTATCATCGTCTCCGGAGAAATTTCCGGCTATAACAATTGCCAATTTTGCGGCGGATTCCAAACGAATCCCTCCATCCAAAAATATAGGAGAAAAACTACACTCCGTTCGATGTGCATTTTAACGCAAAGATGTGAATGAGACAAATTTTTCAGATGATTTTTCCTATATTTTTAATGCAAAAAGTAGGTAATTATACTTGATAAAAAAGCTGTGCCATAGACTTTCATATATTTTGCGTATATTGTATCCTGCATTGTATAATATTTAGGATAAAAATACACAGGGGGATAAAAATGGAACTTATTGCACAGGGAGCGGCTCTTTTTGAAAATCTTATAAGCTGGCTTGTTGAAGTTGTAGGGCATCTGGGATATCCGGGGATAGTGGGGCTGATGTTCCTTGAGTCCTCCTTTTTCCCATTCCCGAGCGAGGTAGTTGTTCCTCCCGCAGGATATCTTGCGTGGAAGGGAGAAATGAATCTTGTTCTCGTGATTGTGTCCGGCATAGCGGGCAGTATTCTGGGAGGGCTCTTCAATTACTGGATTGCGGTTAAATGGGGACGCCCTATTTTTGAAAAATACGGCAAGTATTTCTTCGTCACTCCCGAGTCGTTGGACAAAGCGGACCTGTTTTTCGCAAAGCACGGACATATCAGCACCTTCACAGGACGTCTTATTCCTGTGATAAGGCAGTATATATCCCTTCCGGCCGGGCTTGCCAGAATGCCCCTCGGTTCTTTCTGCACATATACGGCGCTGGGCTCAGGGGTTTGGGTCGTCATACTGGCTCTCACAGGATATTTCCTCGGAAGCAACCAGGATCTTATTCATCAGGAGATAAAAAAGATTTCTCTGTTCCTTATAGCAGGCTGCGCTCTTTTGATAGCAGGCTACGTCTGGTACTGCAAAAATAAAAAATCGGATAAGAAGTAAAAATATGTTTTGCCCGGCTTAGACCTGTACGGCGGTGATGTGAATGTTCTTTAACATTGAAAAAACTCTCATAAAAACGGAGACTCCAAAGCCGCCGTACATATCTGTGCTCACATACAGCGAGTGTTCCGACACAAATTTGCTGCCCGGCGGCTTTGACAGGCTGCATATAACAAAGCCGGAAGCGCTTCGTTTCTGTAAGGTTGAAACACATCAGGAGAAATTCTACGCTTCGTTCGCTATCCCGAAGAGGAAGAACGGAGCAAAGAGAATCTCTTTCTCCTATTGCATAAGTAAGGAGTCAATACTTTTCATAGACGATTCCGGCTTTGTTTCGGCCATATTGGAAGAAATAGCAAACACCGCAGTTTGGAAACAGCCTTCCGTCGGCAGATTCTTATTCTCCTTCCTCGAGGCTGTTGTACAGGATGACCTTGAATTTTTGGAGTCGATAGAGGATTCTTTGCTTAAGATGGAGTCTGCCGTGCTTGAGAACCGTTTTGAAGGATTTCAGCACAAGATGATGCCTACCAGAAAGGCGATACTGGCATCGGCTCACTACTATTCACAAATGGCAGATATGGTCAACGAATTTGTTGAGGATGAAAATGATATTTTTACAGGCCAGGAGCAGAAGCTGTTTAAGATTTTTTGCGACAGAGCAATCAGGCTGCGCGGAGAGACACAGATGCTGCGCGAATATGCGGGGCAGATAAGCGAGATATATCAGGCTCAGATAGATATTTACCAGAATAAAGTAATGAAAATCCTCACTGTCGTAACGACGATTTTTCTTCCTCTCTCTCTTTTGGCGGGCTGGTACGGAATGAATTTCAAATACATGCCGGAGCTGGCGTGGCCATACAGCTATCCGATGCTCACTGCTGCAAGCCTCGTGATTGTGATTTTCTCCCTGTATATTCTTAAAAAGAAAAATTTCTGGTAGCGGCAGAATCACAAACTTTTCTCAAGAACTGATACCGGCATTTTGCAGATGCAAGGCTTTGCGAAATGTCTGCCGGCACATAAGAACGGTTTATAATGCTGAATTCTCGGCGTTTTATCCTTTAGGCAAGGGTTTGAAGCTTGAGAGATGCAAATTCCTCATCAAGCATCAAATAAACTTTGGAAATTAAATATCCGTCCGCTGCGGCATGGTTCAGGCGCACAGTAAGCGGCATTGTAAACACACCGTTTTCTTCTCTGTATTTTCCCCAATTTATTATCGGGAGAAAATGAAAGTAGCCGTCGGGGAGCTCTATGTTAAGAGATTCATAGGATATCCACGGAATGTATGACGCATCGAAATTATTCTTGGGTAATCCGTTTTGAGGGACATATTCTCTTGCTCTCTTTGCATTTTCAATATCCGAAATACATTTTTTGTAGAATTCACCGTAGTCCTCCGTATATTCCGATGGCACGGCGGTAAAGGTCTCCGTATCTTCATGAAAGACATAGTGAGTAGGATTAATTTTGTCATAGACTACAAGTTCTGCCGTTTCATACAAATACTGCATACGGTAATCATCTCTTGAATTCAGAACTTTTGAGAGAAGGTAGAGGAAATTAACGTAGAACTTCGTGCCGCTCTCTTTGGAAAATCGCACCAAGTTTGATACATCGAGCCTGTGTGTAACGGAGACGGAGCATTTACAATCCTGCGTGAAGTGCCTATATGTATCCTTTCTGTAGTAGCTGTCTAAATCTAAAAGTTTGTAGTTCATAACGTTTCCCTCCCGGCTCCGCCTGACGATAATCTCTCCGCAAGCCGCGTCCACCGTTTTCTTGTATTGTCATTTTTAACAGCGATCGCCAACGCCTTTTTTGTTCCGACAATCACTACGAGTTTTTTACCCCTTGTTATTCCGGTGTATAGAAGGTTGCGTTGAAGCATGACATAGTGCTGGGTCAGAAGCGGAATCACAACAGCGGGATATTCGGAGCCCTGCGACTTGTGTATCGATACGGCATAGGCATGAACAAGTTCGTCAAGTTCGGGGAAGTCATAAGAGACAAGACCGTTGTCCATCTTCACAAGGACTTTCATTTCCTCTCCGTCTATCTGAAAAATCGTGCCGATGTCTCCGTTGTAAACATCTTTGTCATAATTATTTTTTATCTGCATGACCTTATCGCCCTCCTGCAAAACTCTGCCCAACCTCTGGAGCTTCGCCCCCTTCATGGTGTTCATAGCTTTTTGCAGTTCCGCATTCAGTTTTACTGTGCCGACAGACCCTCTGTGCATAGGTGTGAGCACCTGTATGCCCTCCATGGCGTCAAATCCGAAGCGTTTGGGGATCCTGTCCGTAACAAGTGCCTTTATTATCTCAAGAGCTTTTTCTGGATCGTCCTGCTCTATAAAATAGAAATCCTTAAGTCCTGTCGAATAGTCACCGTCAAACTCAGGCATCTCGCCCGCGTTTATTTTGTGCGCGTTGACAACGATGCTGCTCTCCTGAGCCTGACGGAATATTTCGTTCAGCATAACTGTCGGGCATGAACCTGAATCTATAACATCTTTCAGAACATTCCCGGGACCGACGGACGGCAATTGGTTGACATCTCCGACAAGTATCAGTGACGCGCCTTTCGGAACAGCCTTGAGAAGATAATGAAACAGAATCTGGTCTATCATCGAAGCTTCATCCACAATCAGAAGGTCGCACGCAAGCGGGTTTGATTCGTCTCGCATAAATTCCCCGCCGCTTCCGCCCTTGCCTATGTATTCCAGCATTCTGTGTATTGTCTTTGCCTCATGCCCCGTGGCCTCTGTCATGCGCTTGGCAGCTCTGCCAGTTGGCGCGGCCAGCATCACTCGGTATCCTCTTGCTTCACGAATTTTCAGTATGGCGCGGATAAGAGTGGTCTTTCCTGTGCCGGGGCCTCCTGTTATCACCATGACTTGTGAGCTGACCGCAGTCTTAAGAGCCTCTTTCTGCTGTTCCGCAAGTTCTATTTTCAGCTCTTCCTGCACCCAGGGTATTGCGACATAGGGGTTTACATACTGGCCGTTGTACGGGGACTGCATCAGCTTCAGGAGGTTTGAGGCGGAACGTGTCTCGGCGTAGTGAAACGGAGGCAGGTATATTGCACAGTCATCGTTTCCGTCTCCGTCTTTATACCACTCAGCAACAATATCTTCGGCAAGTCTGGCGTCCTCTATCCCGCGCTCGGCAAGGTCGGATGAGACGTCAAGAATCTTTGCCGCCCTCTCGGCAAGTTCTTCTATCGGAACATAGACATGCCCCTCTGCCACAAGAGTTCCCATTACATGCAGAACACCCGCTCTAATGCGCAATGGGGAATCTTTGGAAAAACCCATCATGGACGCTATCTTATCCGCGCTTATGAAGCCTATGCCGAATATGTCTATCGCCAAACGATACGGATTTTCGGTAAGAACCTGTATTGATGCCGCTCCGTACTGCTTAAAGACCCTTATCGCGTATCCCGTGCCTATTCCGTATTGCTGCAGAAAAAGCATTACATCGCGCACATCGCGCTGCTCCGTCCATGAAGTGTGTATCATTTCGGCTTTTTTGCTGCCGATTCCGTCTATTTCAAGCAGACGCTCCGGTTCATTATCCAACACGTCCAGAGCGGAATCTCCGAATTTTTCTACAATTTTTGCCGCCATCGAGGGACCGACTCCCTTTATAAGACCGGAGCCCAGATATTTCTCTATGCCTTTAGTTGTAGAAGGGGCCGATGAGGTGCACGTCTCTATTTTGAATTGTTCGCCGAATTTTGGGTGAGATGTCCATGAGCCCGTTATTCTCAGCTCTTCGCCTACAACGGGAGCGGCAACGCAGCCGACTGCCGTCACAAGCTCCGGATATCCGGGCACGCGAAGGCGGAGAACGCTGTAGCCGCTCTCCGCATCGCTGTACGTTATTCTCTCTATGAGCCCGCGCAGCTCTTTTGGTTCTTCCGCCGCCGTCTCTTTTTTCGGCTTTGCCATACTAACGGATATACTTTATCTTTCCGTCCACAATAACAAGCCCTATGGACATTCCGGTAAGGTCTCCGTCGGGAACAACAAAGGGGTTTTCCATAAAGCCCACAATATCGGCATAATGTCCTACCGCAAGTGTGCCCCTTATATCACCCTCACCGCATACTGCGGCTCCCCCGGAGGTATACATTGTAAGAGCTTCGACTCTGTCGAGTCTCTGCGACGGCATCCATCCGTACATAGGTTCTCCGTTCTCGTCCTGACGAAGCATTGCCGATCTCACGCCGACAAACGGATTTATCGATTCGCCAGGAGCGGCAGAGCCTGCGCCTATCGTTATACCGTTCGTTATCAGCGATTTCCAGGCATAACTGCTGCGAGAACGCTCCGCGCCGAGCCTCGGAACAACTATCGGCCAATCCGCGGAGACAAACGAGGGCTGTATGTCGGCATAGACTCCGAGTTCCGACATCCTTTTGAAAAGGTCGGGCGCACCTACCTGACAGTGGGCGATTCTGTGGCGTACACTTGCCGTGGGAATTTCCCTGTTCGCCGCCTCTATTGAGTTTAGACATCTCTCTATCGCTCCGTCGCCTATCGCGAAAAAGGCAACTTGCATTTCTGCGCTCTGCGCCATTGTTACAAGTTTGTCCAGCTCTTCCTGAGAGTGAGCGTACACGCCCCTGTTGCCGGGATCGTCGCTGTATTCCTCTCGCAAAGCTGCGGTTCTCGCGCCGAGAGTTCCGTCTACATTTATTTTCAGCGGACCTGATTTGAAGTATGAATTTGCCTTATGCTTGTGATACCCCGAGTCAATAAAATTCCTTAGCTGTTTTTCATCGCTGAGAGACCACTGCTCCGCTATTCTTATCGGCATTTCATCTGCAAGTTCCATCTTGCCGTACAGCTCAAGGATTCTTTTGACAGAGCCCGCGATTTCAAGGTCATCGCTCTGAACAGAGGTTATACCATAGCGAAGCATCTCACCCGCGGCTTTTTTATACCAGCGCACAAGCTCTTCGTCGCTGTGCTGAGGCATGTTCATGCGAACCCACGTAACAGCGGCCTCGCTCACGATTCCGTTTGGCTCCCCGTGCTCATCCGTATTGACAACTCCGCCTGATATTTTAAAACCGCCTGATATGCCGAGAAGTTCGAGCGCCTTTGTATTCAGCGCTGCGATATGTCCGCATGTGCGTTCGAAAAAGAGGGGAATATCCTTGGATATTTTGTCGAGATCTTTCTTTGTCGGATATCTTTTGTCCGAAAGCAAATCCTGATCCCAGCCGCGCCCCGCGAGCCATGCTCCCCTTGCGGGTTTTTGTTCGGATATAAATTTACGTCCGCGCTCTATTATCTGATTTATCGAGAGAGAACCCTTTAGGTTAATCAGTTCGCTGCTCCTGCCTGCTGCCAAAAGATGCGTGTGTGTGTCAGTGAACCCCGGCAAAAGCGACTTGCCCTTCATATCCAGAACGACCGTCTTGCTGTCACATACGGATAGTATCTCGCTGTCGCTGCCGATGGCTCTTACAATACCGCCTTTCGCATATAGCGCGCTCGACCTGCCCGGCGCCGTCATAGGATAGACAGCCCCGTTGATTAATGCTATTGAATCTGTTCTTTCTTCACACGTCATCCTTTACTTCCCCTTACAGTGACATTAAGAGATTTGCAAGCGTCCTGGTTCCAAAACCGGAAGCGCCTTTTACATAATAAGACCACGGCGTACTCACAAAATCGGCAGCCGCTATGTCAAGATGAACCCAAGGTATCTCTTTCTCGACAAAGGCCTCAAGGAACATCGCTGCTGTGATAGCTCCGCCGTATCTCGAACCGCAGTTAACCAAATCGGCATAGGGAGATTTTATGCTCTTGCGGAGGTTCGGATCGTTCATAGGAAGCTTCCAGAATCTTTCGCCGCAGAAAGATGCGGCAGAGAGAACCTTTTCTCCGAACTCATCGTTGTTTGTGAAGAGCCCGGCAGTCGTACTCCCAAGCGCCACCGCACACGCACCGGTAAGAGTCGCTATATCGATAATTTTATCGGGTTTAAGTTCAGATGCGTAGCAAAGAGCGTCCGCAAGCGTAAGCCGCCCCTCCGCATCCGTGTTATTGATTTCTATAGTCTTTCCGTTTCTTGCACGGAGAATATCATCGGGTCTGTATGAGTTCCCGTCAGGCATATTCTCGGCTGCGGCTATGATGACAGAGACTTTTATGGGAAGCTCAAGCTCCGCTGCCGCTTTTATGGCGCCGAGCACAGCACAGGCTCCGCTCTTGTCGCCCTTCATTGTCGTCATAAAATCGGCGGGTTTTATATCAAGGCCGCCGCTGTCGAAAGTAAGTCCCTTTCCTACAAGTGCGACGTGCCCACGGCACTCACCCTTGGGAGTGTAGGTCATGTGTATGAAGCGCGGCGGATTTGCGGAGCCTCTTGCCACAGAGTAGTACGCGTCCATTTTTTCGTTATGTATGCGTTCTTCGTTCCATATTTCACACTCGAGAGCAAGCTCATCCGCCATTGCCAGAGCTTTTGCCGCCAATGTCTGAGGATTTATCACATTACCGGGCTCGTTCGCAATATCTCTTGTGTAGCACTGCGCCCTTCCGAGGATCGTTCCTTCTTTGATGCCCTCTTCGTCTCCGGATATGATTATGACCTCTTCCGGCGCACGGAATCTCTCTTCTTCGTCACGGGCAATGTACTTGTCAAATCTGTAGCAGGCAAGCACCGCGCCTTCAGCAAGCGAGCGTGAAGAAATTTTATCCTCCGCGCACGGAGCATAGAGAACGACCCTCGCAGCACCCTTTGACGCCGCGGCACGAACCGCGTTAAAAGCTCCTTCGCGCAGACTGTCCTGCTCCGGCTCGCCCTTTTTGCCAATTCCCGCTATGGCCACAAGGCGCACCGTTTTATCACATACCGATGTGGTTGTTACAGAACCGGATTTTCCTTTGAAATTCTCATTTACCACGTGTCTGCGGCAAAAATCTCTCATCTCACCGCGCAAAGGGTCAAGCAGCAAGTTTTCCGGTTCTGATTCAAAAGCAAGTATTCCTATTACATCGGCAGATTCAGGCTGAAAGCCACCGTCTGATTTTTTGATTATCACAAAATTACCTCCCAAAACAACTTTCAGATGTAACACGGGTTAAATAATAACACTACTCACTGTTTTTGTAGACATCTTTATTACTTACTTTAATTTTCTGATATACTGGTCATAAAGTATTTTAATTTTGGAGGCAATTGTAATGGCGCAAAATTACGACGCAATAATAGTCGGAGCCGGTCCTGCGGGACTCTTCGCCGGGCTGGAGCTGACACGCATGGGCAAGAAAGTCATGATTTTGGATAAGGGGCGCTCAATAAACTCGCGCGTCTGTCCTATGAAGAATGGAGCGTCCGAATGCGTGCACTGCAAACCTTGCAATATTGTGTGCGGATGGGGCGGAGCTGGAGCATTCAGCGACGGCAAACTGACGCTGACTCCCGAATTCGGCGGCAATCTGGAAGAATATTGCGGACGCAAAGAGCTGCTTTCGCTCATAGACGAAGCGGATAAAATTTACCTGAAACACGGGGCGAGTGAGACTCTGTTCGAACCAAGCGGAGAGCTTGCAAAAAAAGTTATAGCGAAGGCGCTTCAGGCGGGATTGGACATAATACCCGCAACAATTCGCCACATGGGCACAGACCGCTCAAAAGAAATTCTCGGAGATATTTATGAATCAATGAAGCAGCATTGCGAGATAAGAACATCAACCACCGTCTCGCACGTTCTGCTGGACAAAAACGGATCTGTTGCCGGAGTCGCACTTGAAAACGGAGAGGAGCTGTACTCTCAGAAAGTTCTTCTCGCCCCCGGACGTGAGGGCGCGGCTTGGATGGAAAGTACGGTAAAGTCTCTCGGTCTCGAAATAGAATCATTGCCGGTTGATATAGGAGTGCGTGTAGAAATACCGTCGGCATGGGCTGAGGACATTACGGATCAGTTCTACGAAATAAAGGCCGTTTTGGACACGCCGACCTTCGACGACAGGGCGAGAACCTTCTGCATGTGCCCTCACGGAGAAGTGACAACAGAATTTCAGAGCCACCACAATATTCTGACTGTCAACGGACATTCAAACAGAGATTCCGGCAACACGACGGACAACACAAACTTCGCCATTCTAATATCGACAAAATTCACAAAACCGTTCAGCGACCCGATAGGCTACGGAAGCCATATCGCCCGCCTTGCCAACATGCTCGGCGGCGGAATAATAGTCCAAAGGCTGGGTGACCTCCGCAAAGGCAGACGCTCGACGCATGAAAGAATAGCAAGAGGGCTTGTTACTCCGACTCTCACAGCGGCAGAACCGGGTGACCTCTCATGTGTGCTTCCGCACAGGCACATGGTCGGAATAATGGAAATGCTATCCGCCTTAGACAACATAATTCCCGGAATAAACAGCAGACACACTCTGCTTTACGGCGTTGAGGTTAAATTCTACAGCCTCAAAGTTGCGCTTGGCAGCGACCTTCAAACATCGATACCGGGGCTCTACGCGGCGGGTGACGGAGCGGGAGTCACACGCGGGGTCATACAGGCATCGGCATCCGGTCTTTGGGCTGCGCGCGCAATGTTTAAGTAAAACAAACTCTTTGGGCGGGTGGGAATATGACAAAAAGGACAAAAAAAAAGCTGATAAGAATTTACGAAATAATGCTCCCTATCCTGGCTCTTTTTGAGCTCTTATCGCTGATATCCTCAGGGTCAGCTCATTTCCGCCCGCAAGAACAGAGCACCGTAATTTTCATAATAGACCATGCGGCATGGCTGATTTTCGTAATGGACTACACTGTCAGAATGGTATTTACCGAAAACAAAAAACACTTTTTTACAAGCCACCTTGCGGAATTTGTGGCTATAGTTCCGATTGGGCCGCTTATAGTAGCGTCAAGAATGCTTCACGCCGTCAATATGGGAGCCTTCGCCGATGGCGCGCTTAAAATTGCGTTCATTATAAAGTTCTTCTCGTACCTTATAAGGACGTATGTAATGCAAAGGCGCTTTATAAAGACAAATCAGCTCCACTATACCGCCGCAATATCGTTAACATCTCTTGTCGTCGCTGCAATGCTGTTTGCGGACTTCGAAAACAGAAGCTACTCGGACGGTATATGGTGGGCATTCGTTACGGCAAGCACGACAGGCTTCGGAGACGTCGTACCTACTACTCAGGGCGGCAGAATTGTGGGAATGTTTCTGATGGTAGTCGGGCTTTCATGTATCAGTATGCTTACAGGTGTAATAGCCGGCCGAATGATGCAAAGCGGCTCTCTCAGAGAAACAGAGGATAAAAATTTACTCTTTGTACAGCACAGGCTGAGTAAACTTGACACACTTACAGAGCGGGAGGTTGACGAACTCTGCGCTATGCTCAAAGCGATAAAAAGCAGCAGAAACAACAGCGTGCATGAGCTGCATAACGATTCGGACAGAAGACAGAACGAAAACGAATTTATATCCGCCGTTGAGAACACAAGGTTTAGCAAGTGGATAAAAAAGACGTTCAAAAGAGATCCTGAGGACGATGACCTGCTGGAAAAAAATCTGTAAAAATAAAACAGAGGGGTTCGGTTATCTGCCGAACCCCTCTGTTTTTTATGACAAAGCGCCTCAAAAATAGCTATATCTTCAAAATACCTATAGAGCTTAGGAATATCAGGATGACAAGGACAGGGGTGACATAGCGGCAGAGAAAGCGAATCGCCGTAACCTTTGCTCCGTTATCGAGCTTGCCGTGGTTCGTAAGCTCATCGCTCAAATCGGAATTTTTCATCTTATACCCTGTGTAGAGAGTTATAAGCAGACCGCCGAGCGGCATCAGAACGTTTGACGACAGGAAGTCGAAGAGGTCAAAAAAGCCCTTGCCGAAAACCTTGATTCCGCCGAGGAAACTAGACCCGTCCGCGGAACAGGAAGCAAGTATTCCGACTGTACCTATTATCACACAGTTGAGAAGAGCCGCCTTTTTACGCGGCATATTAAACTCTTCCGACATCCATATTGTGGGAACTTCCACCAGAGACAGCATAGCTCCGTTGGCCGCAAAAGCTGTCAGAAGGAAGAATGCGAAAAGCAAAACCTGTCCGAACGGCATCTGAGAGAATACAAGAGGAATAGTGACAAAGAGAAGTCCCGGGCCTGCACCGGGTTCAAGCCCGAAGGAGAACACCGTGGGGAATATAGCGAGTCCAGCAAGCATTGACACACAAATATCCGCAACGGCAATCTTCAAAGGAGCTGTGGAAAGGTCGGCTTCCTCGGTGAAGTACGAACCGTAGGCTATCATAGTCCCCATACCGAGGGAGAGCTTGAAAAAAGCAAGCCCCATCGCGGCCAGAACAATAGCGGGTGTAACCTGCGAAAAATCAACGTGGAAGATAAATTTCAGTCCGTCTGAAGCCCCGGGCAGAGTGAGTGCGCGCACCACGCAAATTATCAGCAGCACAAAGAGCGCCGGCATCATAACTCTTATGGCCTTTTCGATACCCTTTGACACTCCGAGGGAAATAATGGTTCCTATAACGCAGAGAACAAGAGCCTGCCAGAAAATCGGCGACAAAACCGCTGCGGAAAAGAACGATCCGCCGGCGGCGCCCGCGCCTATGGCTTTTCCGAACATTGCGCCCGCCGTTTCCGCTGTCACTCCGGCGAAGGCTCCTACTGCGGCCTTAAACGTGTAAAAGTAAACCCAGCCCGCAACACAACTGTAAAAAAACATAATGAGGTATGAAGAAAGGGCTCCCATAAATCCGATACCGGCCCACGGAGTTTTTGAATTATTCTCAAGCTTTTTGAAGGCTCCTACCGGGTTAAGACGAGATCTGCGCCCTATGACAAATTCACTTATCATGACAGGAACAGCCACAACAAACACAAAGAATAAATAGATTACAAGAAAAGCTCCGCCTCCGCCGGTACCTGTCATATATGGAAATTTCCATATATTCCCCAGTCCCACTGCCGAACCAAGCGCAACCATCAACGCGGCAAGAGTCGTACTGAACGAATCTCGTTTCACTTGCGATGCCAAAAGAATCTCCCCCTCTGAAATTTTATAAAAAATACTTCAAATAAAAACCCTTAAGAAAAACTGCTACACTTTATACCTTTTTGAATCTAAATAGTCAAGATGCGGAGCGGGTTTGTTAATTATTTTTTCCCGGAAGTGTGACAAGAACTATTGCCAAAATGATTATACCGCAGCCGAATACCTCCTGAATCGAAGGTATCACGCCGAGAGTCACAGCAGTCAGAAGTACGCCCAGCACCATCTCCAGCGAGCAGAGCAGACTCACCGTCGAAGCAGGAATCAGTTTCAGCGCTGAATAAAACAGACCATACGCCAAAAGGCTTCCGGAAAAAGCCTGGAGAGCCATTATCAAAAAGTACATCGGAGTAAAATTCAGCAGATCACTCCAACCGAGAAATATACTCTTGAGAACCACAAGCATAATCCCGCCTATAAAATGTCCGTAGAAAAGAGTAGCCATAGTATCGACTTCGCACGTCTTGGAGGCGAGCCTGGCAAGAATAGCCTGTCCGGAAATACCGATAACCGCGATGACACCCCAAATAACGCCGGGAAGAGACATTCCTGCGAGAGACTTCTCCCCGCCTACCATACCGGCATAGACGCCTCCTATAATCATAAAACCGGCTATAACCTGGATTCTGCTGGGTTTTTCGTGCGTGATATAAAGCGAGCCCAGCATCGTCACAAGCGGGAACGTGTAGTGCAGAATAAGAGCTTCCGCAACGGAAAGATAGGCAAGAGACATCAAAAATCCGCCTCCCGCAAGCACAACAGATAGAATTCCCGAATTGATATAGAAAATAAGATCTTTTTTAGCAGGACAGAAAAAAGTTTTGCCCCTGACATAGAGCATCAACGGCCCCATGACAACCGCAACAAAGAGTCCCCTGAATGCCATAACAGAGATAAGATTTATGCCTGCTGCGGACAAAACCTTAGCAATAGGCCCCATTACTGCCCATGAAAACGCTGCTAGAAGGCAGTAAATTATTCCGCGCCAATAATTACTCATAACTGATATTTCCTCTTTTCCCAATTAGAACTTTAAGATATTGCCGTCTAAATAAGGCTGAATTTTAAGCAGGACAGCAAGTAGAGTTTACCATATAAAAAGATTGAATAGAATTATGAAAAGAGAAATCTATCAATGCACAAAAATAAAAGGGATGGAACCCTGTAAAAAGGCTCCATCCCAACGCTGCACATATTTTTTTATTGCTTAATAGAGCATAAGCGCTCCTATCATTGCCGCGATAAAAATGGGGATATTGTAATGGAGGAAGGTCGGAACGCAAGTATCCCAAATGTGGTTATGCTGTCCGTCCGCGTTGAGTCCTGCCGTGGGACCGAGTGTTGTATCGGAAGCGGGGGAACCTGCATCTCCGAGCGCAGCAGCGGCAGCTATAAGGCATACGATTGCACCTGTGGAGAAACCGAGCTGCAGCGCCAGGGGGCAATATATCGCCGCAATAACCGGAATAGTGCCGAACGATGTTCCGATACCCATCGTGACAAGAAGCCCAACCATCAGCATCAGGAATGCACCCCAGAACGGGCTGCCTCCGACTATACCGACAACACTGCTTACAAGCTGGTCAACGGCCTTT
Source organism: uncultured Synergistaceae bacterium (assembly GCA_964496275.1). Classification (GTDB taxonomy): domain Bacteria; phylum Synergistota; class Synergistia; order Synergistales; family Synergistaceae; genus CAZBYL01. Next base: position 18,899 of record CAZBYL010000028.1, read on the forward strand.
GTCTCTCTCAGCACATTGCCGTACCCGGCCGCGATAAGCATTACAAATGCGATTAGACCCATTATTTCAAGACCGCCCAGGAAAGAATCATCCACATCTTTCCATTTCAGAGCGCCCGTTATAATCATCACAAGGAGAGCGGCCAAAGCGCCGAGAGGGAGCGAACCCGCCCAGAGCTGAACTCCGAAAGCTACGAATACGGCAAGAGTCGTAAGCATGTGAGTTTTTGTAAAGCGGTCTTCAATATCCTCGTTGCTTCCGCCGATTATCGGCTTATTCTCGTATGAGCGGGGTTTGTTATACGACACAAAAAGAGCGATAAGAAGGCCTATTACCATACCTGCGCCTATTATCCATGTGAAATGAAACACGTCTTCTTTTACGACACTGATTCCGTTGCGCCCCATTTCGCTGGCAAGAATGCCGTGGAAAATAAGTCCGAAACCTACGGGAAGCGTGATGTACGGAAACTTAAGGCCGAAAGCAAGTGCACATGCGACCTGGCGGCGGTCAACGTTCAACTGGTTGAAAAGGTAGAGGAGAGGGGGAACGAGAATAGGAATAAATGCAATGTGGACAGGCACAAGGTTCTGCGAAAGGCATGCAATGCCTACAAGCATAAAAAGAAGAACCATTTTGCGTCCGCGGACAACCTTCGCTATCCTCTTGCATGCCACTGTGGCGAGTCCTGTCTTATTTATTGCAACAGCAAATGTACCGAGAAGGAAATATGCCAAAGCCGTTTCCGAATTTCCGCCCATACCGTTTATCAGCACTCCCATAACATCGGGAACACCCATACCGGCCGTGACTCCCGCAGCAAGCGCCGCGACAAGAAGGGCAAGAACAATATTGAGATTGAGAAGGCAAAGAATAATCATGACACCGACTGAAACAACAACTGGGTTTGTTAGCAACATCTTTTTTCCTCCATTTTATTATTTGGTAAAAAGCTTCAAACGCCAGAACAATATCATGTTTTTTTAAAAATATCAAGTATAACGAAGGCAATATTTCAAAACTACCTTAATAAACAAAATTTTATTATTGGAATAAATAAATAATAGCCTATGCTAAATATAAGAAAAATCACTTTCACAATTTAAAGTACAAAAGAGGTGAAACGCATCTGCGTCTCACCTCTTTTCTGTTACAGCTATTTTATTTTTAATTTCAACGCGTGAAAGGCTACTTGCCCTCAAAGATCTTCGTAACGTAAGGAGAGGTTGAAGCCGAAAGCATAGCAGTGTAATCCGTTTTGAAACGCAGAATATCTCCGACCTTGTACTTTACAGGCGCATCTTCTATATCAACAAGCAGATGGTCGCTCGATGCCGTAATTATAGCTACGCCCTCATCCATAGGAGAGAGACCCTCTATTCTGACATCCTGTTTGCCTATAGCAAGTATACCTCTGCGTCTTTCTCCCCTGTCCTCGAATACGGGAATATTTCCGAATGCGTCTCTTCCGATCAGCCCTTTCGGAAGAGTGGGCTTTGTCCTAACTTCCACAAGCTCGGCTTCAAGTTCCATTGTATCGTGGTTTAAAATCGCAAAGTTGTCGCAAAACGCAGTGTCATAGCCGAGCAGAAGAGCTTCGCCTATGCGGAGCGAATTTATTGTTTTTGGCAGACGTCCGTGAAGCATCTGGTGGAACGAGCACGTACCTCCGCCTGAGATGACTTCGAGTTTATATCCGAGAATCTTTTCAAGTCTTTCCGCATATGACGAAAGCTCCGTCAGGTTCTCCGTTGTGGGCAGAACGCCGCTGGCGCACGAAAAATTTGCGCCTACTCCCACTATTTTAAGAAATGAGGAGAAAGAAGCAAACTCCTTTGCAAAGGAATCTATTTCCGCACCCAAGAAACCCTCGCGCAAATCTCCCATGTCAAACATGAGCACAACCTTTACTTCCTTTGCACGCCTCTCGCATATACCCGCAAGCGTTTTTACCGTGACTGCTTCAGATATAAGGCAGTAATCGCAAAGCTCGGCTACTTCTTCCAATTCCGAAAGCATGGGGATGCGTATCAAAGCATATTCCGCATCCGGTAGCTTTGCCTTCATTTTGCGTATATTCTCCATTCGGCTGTCGGCTATAACTTTAAAACCGGCGTCGCAAAACGTCTCCGCTATCTCGGGAAATGCGGATATTCCCTTGGAAACACCCCAAAGAGAGATTCCGCTCTTTGCCGACTCCCTGATAATGATTTCTCCGTTTTCACGTATTTTGTCCCTGTGTACCCTTAGAATAGGATAACTCATAGCTATTGCTGCGCCCCCTGATAAAGTTTGCTCCTAAGCCAAATTTTTTCTCTCCGCAATGGTAACGATGTCCTCTATCAGACCGTAAGCAGTGTCTATAAGCTCTGGGCACTCCTGAACGATAACGTTCGGATGCATAAGATCCGATTCAATACGGACAGCGGAGCCAAAGTGAGAAATGAGAGCCATTATATCACTCGAATCAATTTCTTCCACCCGCACACTTGCCTGTACTTTCCCGTTTTCGAGTCTGCCTCGGCACATAAGCTTGAGACGCTTGCCGCGTGTAACGGCATCACTTGCCATTTCCGGAGTGATATCGCGTATCCCTGTTCTGTCTACATCAAGAGGCGTTATGTCTGCCCCCATAAGAACATTTGCGAGAGCGGCCGTTTTCGCCGCCGGGTCCCACCCATCCACGTCCATCGAGGGATCAGCTTCGGCAATTCCGGCTTCCTGAGCCTGCTTCACTCCATCCGCGAGAGAACCTCCGTTTTCCATGTACGAAAGGATAAAATTCGTCGTCCCGTTCAGAACTCCGCTAAAACCCGTTACGGACGCGCCCTTCATGCAGCGTGACGCCAGGTTGAAAACAGGCGCGCCGTCCATTACTGCGGACTCGAAAAGATACTCCGCGCCGTTTTTTTCCGCAAGCTCGGCGAGTTCCTTCAGACAGAAAGAAACCGGCCCCTTGTTTGCTGAAGCCACAGATTTTCCACGTAAAAGCGCCGCTCTTATGTGAGATGCTGCCGGTTCTCCTCTGCCCTCTATCGAAAGCGCGGAGAGCTCCACAAGTATATCGTAGTCCAGCATTTCAGCCGCCTCAAGCGGTGTTTTTGCGGAAAGTCCGCTGCCGCCGCGGGTGAGAGTTCCGTTGTTTTTGAGATTATCAAGGACGGAAGCAATGTCTATGCCATGCGGGTTTTCGATTCCTCCGTGCCGCCCCGTATAGATGCCGACAACCGCCGGGGATATTTTAAGCTTGGGATACAGATGACTCTCCGTGAAAATACGCCCCATCTCTTTGGCGACATTACCAAAACCGATAAAAAGCAATTTCATAGCAGACTCTCCTTAAAATTTAAAGATATCATGAACAGTGAGCGCTCACACGATAAAACACTCTGCTCTTAATTTATTAAATCACTGCACGGCAAGACATTTTAATCTGACGTGTCAGCAGGTTTCTTTATAAATGTCACGGCAAATAAAGATACAACACCGAAAAATAAAATAACATAGTAAGATGACAGATAGCTTCCCGAGGACGTTTTCAGATACCCTATCAAAGTCGGACCTATCAGAGCGGCGGCAATAAGGTTGCAGGATCCGCAGCCGAAATTCAGTCCGTAGTGCTTAGTTCCGTAGAAGCTGCCTATCATAGCGGATACGGCTGACATACTTCCCCCAAACGCCATACCAAGAAGCACAAAGCCCACAGTCAGAATCGGAAATGATTTAAGAACTGTGGCGCAGATAAGCATCGCCATAGACGCTATGTAGACAAACGACACAGAGAAGAGGGCAAAGCGAAAACCTTTCGTGTCCCAAAGAAAGCCTGCGGCAAAACGGCCGAGCCCGTTGAACACCGATATGGCGCTCATTGCGCTTGTAGCCAATATAACAATGGCAGATGCGTCCATAGTGCCGGAAAGGACATCCTTCGCAGCGGGAACGGCATTGCTTATAAGTGCAAGTCCGCCAGAACCGATAAGTACAGTCCACGTCATAAATACCCAAAAAGCCGAAGTTGCCAGCATCTCTTTTGACGTAAAGTCGCGAGCCGATATCACGTTCTTTTTGCGCGCCTTTGCCATAAGCTCCTCCGAAAATTCCTTAGGCGGAATTTTCAGGAAAAACGAAGAGGTAAACAGCACTGCGCCGAACAGAGCCGCAAGCATCATGAAGGTGCTGCGCCAGCCTATTTTTGCTATGAACATAGTCACAAAGGAACCTAGCACCATGCTCCCCATTCCAAATCCCATAAGCAGAGCGCCGGAGGCTGTCCCCTGCTTGTCCGCAAACCATTTAAGAGTTGTGCTTATTACCGTATTGGCTCCGACTCCTACGGCAAATCCGCAGAAAACTCCGTAAGAGACATATATCCACAGAAGGCTTGACGTGAAAGCGGAAGCGGCAAAGCCTATGCAGATAGACACCGCGGCTATCAGAATACTGATGCGCGGAGAGGTGCGCGGCGTTATCCAGCCTGCGAACAAGTTTCCCAAACAGAAAGATATCATAGAGAATGTGAACACAAGCGAGGTCTGAGAACGCATCCATCCGAATTCAGCTTCAAGCGGCGCTATAAATATAGACCATGCGTATATCATTCCGAAAAAAATCAGAAGTAAAAATCCAAGTATCCCATACACAAGCCGTCTCTTCTCCATACCGTGCTCCCCCTCGGGTAAAAAAATAAAAGGCTGCCGCATCTCGGTAAAAGTGTAATTACGACAGTCTTTTGTGATATTTATGTTATGCTGAATCCCATGCGTTGCCGCTCTGTGTTATTTATTTTTCGCAAAACCGCAGACTGCGCGGCATCGGCACAGACTGCACGAGTCCGCCGCAAATGCGTCCCAGCAGAGCTTCATATTAAATATTGTGAGCCTGAGTCTGTCAACACATATTTCAAAATCCCCCGAATAAAATCTTACAAATCATATTACGGAAGAAACATTCGCGCTTTCTGAAGAAAAACAGATCTATCCTCTTAAAATATCGGCGGCTTCGGCCTCCGTAACGTTAATTAAATCATCGGGAGCGAGCTTGAAAAGCAGCCCTCTGTGCCCGGCATTCACCGTTATATAATCGTACAATATTGCTGTTTCATCGATAAAAACAGGATATTTCTTCTTTGTCCCCAAAGGAGAACAGCCGCCTCGCACATAACCTGTGAGTGCGTTGACCTCCTTTAAGTGAACAAGTTCCGCGCTTTTATTCCCGCTTGCCGCCGCAAGTTTCTTAAAATCAAGCTCGCGCCCCGCAGGCACACAGACCATCATAACGCCGTTTTTGTCGCCCCTCGCGCAAAGAGTTTTAAAAGTCTGCTCCTCGGGAACACCTGTCTTTGCCGCGGCATCCTCAGCCGAAAGAGCTTCCTCGTCTATCTCGTATTCCAGAAGTTCAAAAGGAACCCCAGAAGCTTCCATTATTCTCACCGCATTAGTTTTCTTAAGTGATGCCATAGCTATACCTCCGACGCTTATTTGTGGTAAAGTATAGCTCATTGTGACAACAAAGGAAGAGTGATTTTATGAAAGGTTTTTTTGACGGAGCATCGAGAGGCAACCCGGGAACAGCGGGAGCCGGTGCGCTACTGGTTGACGAAAACGGAGCCACAGTGTGGGAAACAGCAAGATTTCTGGGTACAAAGACAAATAACGAGGCGGAGTATACCGCTCTGATTCTGCTGCTGAAAGCAGCAAAGGAACGCAGCATAACAAAACTTCAAATTTACGGGGACAGCAAACTCGTTGTGAGTCAGGTCTCAAAACAGTGGAAAATAAATCTGCCCCATCTGCGCGCTCTGGCTCAGGAGGCATGGGCACTGATGGAGGGAATGGACGTCTCTCTCGAATGGATTCCCCGCGAGAAAAACAAACTCGCAGATGCACTCTCAAACCAAGGGATAGACGGTGCAAAATAGATGACTCATCAGGATACGAACTCAAAAACGGAACGCCCCTCAAAGGGTATTATTATATTTGCATACCTTATGGTCTACCTTGTGTGGGGATCAACATACCTAGCCATAAGATTTTCTATTGAGACAATACCGCCCATCCTCTCCGGCGGCATAAGATTTTTATCGGCAGGCGCGCTTTTGCTTACAATAAGAATGGTGCAGACGGGATACAGGACGACACTATCGGGATGGAAACACGCCTTCGCGGCGGGACTTCTTCCCTTTGCCTTCACATACGGAATTATCACCACGGCAGAAACGGTGATACCTTCTTCCATAGCCGCGCTGCTTGTATCCATCGAACCTTTATGGTTCTGCATTGTAGGCTGGCTTGTCTTTAAGGGAAGAAAGCCCGCAAGACACCACTATATAGGCATAGTTTTCGGCTTCTTGGGCGTTCTGGTGCTTGTCGCAGGAGACCCCAAAGCTGACTTTACTTTAAAATCTGAATACACCTTTTGGATAATAATGCTGATAATATGCAGTCTGTCATGGGTGTTCGGAGCGTTTATATCAAAAAGCCCCAAGGTACACACCGACGCTTTTATGTCTTCAGGTATGCAGATGCTCTGCGGCGGAAGCGTCATGCTTGCTTCGCAATACGTAGTCTCTTTCTTCACGGGAAATTACCCTCATATAGGAACATTTTCGGTGCTGTCGGCGGCTTCTCTGATATACCTCATAACCTTCGGCTCACTTGTGGGCTACACCTCTTTTCTCTGGTTAATGAGGGTCGAACCTGCAAACAGAGTATCTACCCACGCATTTGTAAATCCAATAGTTGCGGTACTGCTTGGCTGGCTCGTGGGCGGAGAGGAACTTCACGCAAGCATGTTCATAGCGGGACCATTGATAATCATTTCCGTAATACTCATGATATGGGAACCTAAAAGATTGAGTCAGTAACAGCGAGTGTCTTTTGCAGACATTAAAAAGCCCCTTTACGAACAGGGTTTGCATTTCCCTGTAAGCAAAGGGGCTTGGCTTTTGTGCCGTTCACGTCAAGCACGATAAAAAATCGGCTTTGAGCACACAGTTTGCTATAGAAAATACGCTGACTTTGTGGAAAAGTTTGGGTTCAAAAGCAATTTTACTGCTTGCCTATCGCAAAAAGCAGGTTTGCCCTTGCCGTTTCTATATCATAGAGGGAATCTACAAGTTCCGTTTTGCTGTTTGTCAAGGAGAGCCTTGCATCCAGCATATCGAGATTGGTTCCCACGTTGGCGTCATATCTCTTGACCGCAATCCTATAATCTTCTTCCGCTTCGGCAAGGCGGCGCTGCGCCACTACAAGCCGGCTTTCGGCAGATTTCAGATTAAGTTCGGCCTGAGTCGCTTCCATCTTCACAACGTTTTTCATATCATCGACCATAAAGAGAAGTTCCTTTGCCTTGGATTTGGCCTGTCTGGTTCTTGCGGAAATCTCGCCGTTGTCAAAAATTGTCCAATAAGCGGCAAGCCCGAGCCTCCACTCTCCATTCTCGTTCGGGAAGAACTCGTTATCCACATTCGTAAGAGCGCCGACAGCCATGATCTGGGGCAAAAGCTGCCCTTGGGCGGCACGTGCAACTCTATCCGCCTGTTTGGAAAGCAGAGAGTACATTCTTATCTCCGCTCTGTTTTCCAAAGCGACTGTTTGCACATCGGGTGAAATCTCATACAGGGGCGCTTTCGCAGGCAGGGATCTGCGCGGCGTCTCAAGCTCCTTTTTATCAAGAGAGACACCTACGGCACGTTCCAAAGCCGGTATGGAGAGAGCTGCGGCATTCTGAGCACGTATAAGATTCATTTCCGATTCGGCAACGGCAACCTTCGTGCGTAAGACATCCCCCTTTGCAGCTACTCCCGCCTTAAAGAGCTTTTCCGCACGAACCAGATGATTTTTAGAGAGAGTCAAAGCCTCTTTCGCGACAAGCTCCTTCTCTTCGGCACGGCGCAGCCCATAGTACGCAACGCGCACTGAGTTTGCCACACTTTGCAAAACTCGTGACTCCTCCGCGGCAGCCGCATCCCTGGCAAGAACGGCGGCCTGCTTATTGGCGTAGAGTGAACCTCCCGCATAGACAGTCTGCACAAATCCCGCCGCTGCGGCATAAGTATTGCGGAACCCTGCCGGCACAACCCCCAGCATGGAACCTGTCAACGGATTCACTGCGGGAAGAAGAGGGTCGTTCTCGGCCCAGATTGCGGCTGTCGCTACGCCGATCTTGGGTCCGAACTTCGCCTTTGCCTCCGATATCGCGGCTTCGGCACGAGCCGTGCGCGCTCCTGCGGCAGCAACAATAGGGCTGCTCTCAGCGGCGCGGCTTACAAGCGAGGCAAGAACGGGATCCGCATCCTCAAAAGCAAAAGCGGGGAGAGCAGCCGACAGCAGCAGCGCCGTACCCAGTAATATTTTCATACTCTTTTTCAACATCAGAATTCCTCCCGGCATCATGGAACAAATCTCTTTTTAAACATAATTATGCTGCTTGAGAACATAACGGCAATATATGCGCAAAGCGCAAGCGCGTCTTTCCACACATACTCCATTCCGCCGCCCTTCAGTATAATCTGGCGTGACAGGCGTATGTAATATGTTATCGGGAAACATTCGCCGAGGTAACGGAATCCGGCGGGCATCGCCTCTATCGGAAAGACAAAGCCCGAAAGCAGTATGCTGGGCAGCAATATAAATATTGACATCTGAAGCGCCTGCATCTGGTTTTGAGCAAAGGTGGAGATCATTATGCCGAGCGAAAGGTTCGCCACAACATAGAAGAACGTGAGAAAGAAAAAGAGTGCCACGCTGCCCAAAAACGGCATTCCGAATATAAATATACCTACTAAAATTGCGACTATGGCTTGTATATATCCTATCAATATGTATGGAAGTATTTTGCTCAAAAGCAGCTCCCAAGTTCTCATAGGAGTGACAAGAAGCTGTTCCAGCGTTCCCTGTTCGCTCTCTCGGACTATGGCCATTGCCATCATTGTTATGAGAGTGAGGGTCAAGAGAAGCCCCATTATGCCCGGCACTATGTACCAAGAAGTGATAAAGTCCGGGTTGTACCATGGTCTGATTCTCATATCCACCATTTGCGGAGGAACTCTCATTCCCATGCTCCTGAATTTTCCCTCAAGCAGTTCCTGTGATTTCAGCATCCCGAGAGTCTGAGCCGCCGCGAGCGCGGAAGATGCGCTCATATTGTCCGTAGCGTCCACCAACACCTGAACCTGAGCCTGACGTCCGCTTCTGAGCCTTGAGGCATAGTCCGGCGGGAAAACAAGCGCGACCTTCACCTTGCCCGATTCAACCGCCCTATTGACCTCCGATATATTTTTTGCGTACAGCTTTATGTCGAAGTAATTACTTGACGTAAAGCTCGTTATCATCTCTCGGCTCTCCTGCGTCCGAGAACGGTCGAGAACAGCGGTAGCAAGGTGCTTGACGTCAGTGTTTATGGCAAAACCAAAGATCAAAAGCTGCGCCACCGGCATGAAAATTATAATGGCGAGGGTTATTCTGTCCCTGAGCACCTGAATAAACTCTTTCTTTACAAGAGCCTGAAGTCTTCCGAATTCCATTATCATCCCTCTTTTGCGGCGGAAGTTTTTATCTTTACAGAGCTCTGCCCTGTGCCCGAAACCCTGCCGTCCTTCATTTCCTTGCCTGACTCTTCCTTGACCAAATAGGCGAAAACGTCCTCCATAGACGGAGTTATCTCCGTTATCTTTGTGTCTTTTAAAATACTCTCGCCCATTATATTTTTGTCCCGCCCGACAATAACATGCAGCCTTTCTCCGTGGAAATAGGAGTCGATGGTATCCCCTATCGCCCCGTTCTGTATGTCGGCAAGAAGCTCCATACCATGCAAAGCTTCAATTTCATAAAGTCTGCCGGGAATAATCTTTTTTAAGCTCTGCGGGCTGTCGTTTGCGATAAGGGCGCCGAAGTATATGAAGGCAACCTTGTCACAATGCTCCGCTTCGTCCATAAAATGTGTCGTCACCATCACCGTCGTGCCGCCATCCGCAAGGTCATATATAATGTCCCAAAAGAGACGGCGCGCCTTCGGGTCAACTCCGCTCGTCGGCTCATCGAGGAAAAGCATCTTGGGTCTGTGGAGAATGGAACAGCCCAACGCAAGCCTCTGACGCCAACCGCCCGACAGAACACCGGTACGCTCGTCCTCTCGCCCCTCAAGCCCCGCTAGGGCGAGCATCTGGTCTATACGCTTCTTTTTTTCCGCGCCTTTCAGCCCGTACAGTCCCGAATAAAAGTTGAGATTCTCCATAACAGTCATCTCGGGGTACAGGCTGAACTTCTGTGACATATAGCCCACGTCGCTCTTCAGTTTCTGCCCTTCGCTGGCAAGATTCTTTCCGAGTACAAGCCCCACTCCCGAAGTCGGAGCGAGCAGTCCGCAAAGCATCCTTATCGTTGTGGATTTTCCTGAGCCGTTTGGGCCCAGAAAGCCGTACACGGAGCCCTCTTCTATCTGCATCGTGATATGGTCCACGGCTGTAAAATCACCGAATTTTCGCGTAAGCTCACGAGTCTCTACAACTATATTGCTCATCGGTGAGTATCGCCTCCCGCAAAGGAAACAAAAAGATCTTCCAAACCAGGTCTTATCTCAAACATATCGGGGATAGACTTACCTAGACGCTCCGCCTCGCTCTTTATCGAACTCACTGCCCCGTTCACATCATCCACTACAATGTGGTATGTGGAGCCGAAAAGGTTCGCATCGGTAACGTGCGCACACTTCATAAGCCACACTTTGGCGCGCCTTTCGTCCAAATCAAGTTCAAGTATGCGGCTTTTGTATCTGCCAAGAAGTTCGCCTGACGTTCCGACATCAAGTATCCTTCCGCCGTTTATAAACATCTTTCTGGTGCAGAGCTCTGCCTCGTCCATATAGGGAGTGGATACCACAATTGTAAGCCCTTCCAAATTAAGCTCGTAGAGCATCGCCCAAAATTCGCGGCGCGCCACAGGGTCTACACCTGTGGTCGGTTCGTCAAGGAAAAGTATCTGCGGAGTGTGGAGCAAACCGGTCGCAAGAGCAAGCTTCTGCTTCATGCCGCCGGAGAGCTTGCCGACAAATCTATCTCGGAAAGGCAGCAGTCCCGTGCGCTGCAAAACCTCCTTGCCGCGCGCAAGAGCTTTGTCCTTTGGAGTCCCGTACAGAGAACCGAAGAGGACAATATTCTCGTCAACCGTCATATCCGTATACAGGCTGAAAAGCTGCGGCACATAACCGGCATGTATGCGCGCCTTTCGCCTGTTTACGTCAGAAAGCAGCCTGCACTCGCCGCTGTCAGGGTTTGTTATGCCCATCGCAATACGAATAAGAGTCGTCTTTCCCGCGCCGTCCGGACCTATAAACCCGAAAATCTCTCCCTTTCGTATCTCAAGGTTTACACCGGAAAGTGCGTGAATTTTACCGAAACTCTTACTCACATTGCTGTATGAGAGGCAAATATCTCTCTCTTCCGTCATAGGATGGTTACGTCTGCGGGCATACCCGGCTTTAATATGCCTTCGTTATTCTCGACGGAAATCTTTATCCAAAACACCATGTTGGCCCGCTCTTTCTGAGTGAGGGACAGACGCGGATTATATTCGGCCTGCTCGTTCACTTCCGAAACCGTTGCGTTAAAGACCCTGTCGGGATAAGCGTCTATACGCACCTCAGCCCCGCCTCCGAGCTTCACGAGACCAAGCTGCGTCGAGGGAATATAAATCTTCACCCAGCAGTCGTCCATCTTGCCGAGAGTCGCAATCGGCGCTCCCGGCGCAACGACGTCGCCCGGCTCATAATTTTTTGTAAGAATGGTTCCGTCGGACGGAGAGCGAAATTCCTTATAGCCGACAAGTGTTTCGGCGCGCAGCAAAGCCGCCTCGGCACGCTTCACATTCGCCTTTGCGGCATCAAGCTGCTCCGGTCTGGCTCCGTTTTGCAAAAGAGCGAGAGTGTCGAGAGCCATATTCATCGCATTGCGCTTCGCCTCCGCATTCTCGCCGTACAGCTCCGCCTCGCGCACAGAAACTACACCATCCGCCGCAAGCCCTTTAAACCTCTTGCTGTCGCGCAAAGCCTGTTCATACTGCGTTCTGCGAAGAGCGACTTCCGCCTTTGCTTTGGACACATCTTCGCGGCGAAAACCGTTTTGCAGTTCAAGAAGCTGCTGATGCGCCGCCGCAAGAGCGGCACGCGCCATATCTGCTTCGTGGTCGGCTCCGTCAAGGGACATTCGTGCTATCAAATCCCCCTGCTTAATCTTGTCTGCCTCCTGAATCGGAAGTTCGATAATACGCCCGCCCGCCTGCGGTGCAAGCTGAACCTCTGTCACCTCCACCGTGCCTGAGGACTTAACGCGCGTGTCCTTGTGTGTACGGCTCTGATAAAAATACGCACCAAACCCGACTGACACAAAGACCAAAATCACGAGCCAAATTTTTTTGCTCTTTAATAAACTTGCTATCACCATAAAAACATCCTCCCATTTTGGGGAAACTCAACTGTATATCTGGTATTTTCGCACTACAGACTACATTCAGGTTCGTAATATTTGCTTAAAAACAGATAAAAACGAATTCTATCCCTGCAGCAAACAAAATTTTAACACCTCTTGTTTTTTTATGACATATATGATAAAAAGACAGTAGTGATAGCGAATGTAAGGAGGGTAGTTCTGTTTTAGTCTATCATCACAAACTATTTCAAGCATTTTTGCAAACAACAGAGACCCTGTGATATAAGGCCATACGGACAGCCGGGTCGAATGCCGAACTAGCGATTGTGATATCGTGTTGATGAGCATAAGCTCAAATTTTTT
>CAZBYL010000029.1:0-29883 GCA_964496275.1 uncultured Synergistaceae bacterium
GGGTCGGTAACGCCGGTCCCGGTGTGTTCGATTCGCACACGCCTCCGCCATGACACAATTCCATTACATTTGAATGAATCCATAGAATAATACAAAAAATCCTTGTTATCGGCGATAGCAAGGATTTTTTGTGTATTTACAGTCTATGAAACTATGGTTAATATTGGTTGTGTCCAAAGCGAAACCGTACCCAAGCGCAGATTATAAATGCGAGCGCCCCAAACTCTTTACGTACTTGATAATCCTAATTTTCGGAATGAAGAAAAATATGTAGAAATTTGCAGTTAGTCTTCACCTCTCACAATAGGATATTTCTATGCCACAGAGCTGAAATACCGTATACAATTTTAAATTTCCGGCTGTCCCCGCAAATTCAAAACGGTACATAGATTTACCAGCTCATTTGTGTTGCAGCCTATCCAGTGAGGGATCGGTTTTGTGTATGCAAATTCTATTGCGGTTTCACCAGGTGGATTATTCCAACGGGGGTCTGATTTGAATATATTGTTTGTCTCTTTTTCGCATGCAGCAGGAGTTTTACTCTGTAGTCTGACAGCTCCAAAAGAATTCCAATAATTTATTACTCCCAATTCCGCGTACGTGTAGGTGGAGCGGAACAGATGCAGCCCGCTGCCACTTTCCGTAAGCATGATAAGCGTGCTCAACGCAAAACCTGCCCTGTCAGTTATAAAAAATTCCGCTATATTATTGAACATGGATAGTATTTGGAGTGAGGATTTAAAACGCATACCTGCAAATGCGCCATGTACTCCTTTTTCAGGTATGTCAAAAAACGCTTCTACTGCTATATTTCCATTTGTTACATTTGCAGACCATTCGTGAAAACAAACTATCTTTGATTTATCGTCAAATATGCAGCAATTTTCCCAATTTGATTCCTCGGCAAACTGTAATTTTGATACATTGTATTTCATTTTATGTATACTGAATATTTGCAAAGATATCGCGTCCTTATTACCGAATTTTTATCAATAGTGAGAATACATTGCTAATTTTATCATTTTCTACGGCAGCACGGAATATTTCTGCGGGCAAGCTGATGCGTTGACTTTGAGCCGGCTCCATGCTGTAGAATAGTTGCATTCTGTGTTGAGTGATTTTATTTTCAAATATTTGGGGGGACATGTAATGCAAAAGCTTGGTTTCGGGACGATGAGACTGCCGCTGACGGATGAAACGAATCAGAAAAGTATAGATATGAAAGCATATTGCGGGATGGTTGACATCTTTATGGAAAACGGTTTTTCATACTTTGACACGGCGTATATGTACCATGAGTATGAGAGTGAAAATGCGCTGAGGGAGGCTGTTGTTCGGCGCTATCCCAGAGAAGCTTTTACAGTAGCTTCAAAATTACCTCTTTCTCTGCTTCAGCGGAGCGGCGACAATGAACGTATATTTGTGGAGCAGTTAAAAAAATGCGGAATATCGCATTTTGATTATTATATGCTTCATAATATTAATTCCGTAAACTATAAAACGGCGCAAAAATTTAATTGTTTTGAATATATATCTGAGTTAAAGGCATCAGGCAAGGTGCGTAGCATTGGTTTTTCTTACCATGATAACAGTGTATTGCTGGACGAAGTTCTGACATCACACCCCGAGGTTGATTTCGTTCAGCTTCAGCTCAACTATTTGGATTGGGATAATAGCGGAATACAGTCTAAAGAGTGCTATAAAACTGCCCAAAAACATAATAAGAAGGTAATTGTGATGGAACCTGTCAAAGGTGGCACTCTTGCAGATATTCCCGCTGACGCCCTTGAAACATTAAGGAAGGTACGACCTGAAATGTCTGCTGCATCGTGGGCAATAAGGTTCGCTGCAAGCTTGGATGGGGTTATGTGTGTGCTAAGCGGTATGTCAGATATGAAACAAATGCTGGATAACGTAAGTTTCATGAGGGATTTCACTCCGCTTTGCGGCGAGGAATATAGCGCATTAAAGAGAGCTGTCGGGAGTATCGCGGAAGCTCGAATTGTGCCGTGTACTGCCTGCCGTTATTGTGTGGAAGGCTGTCCTAAAAAAATAGCGATTCCCGAATATTTTGCGCTGTATAATGCTGAAAAGGAATCTATAAATAAGGGGTTTTCAACTCAGGGTGTATATTATGCTAATTTAGCACTGTCACACGGCAAGGCATCTGAATGTGTTTCGTGCCGTTTATGTGAAAAGGCGTGTCCGCAGCATATAGAAATAAGCCGTTTTATGCGTGATGTAGCTGCGACGTTTGAAAAGCAGTGACAATATTTGGGAGTAATAGGACGGCATAGGAGGCTCTTCGGTTTTTGCAGACTACTTATGCCGATTTTGTGGGCGTGACAAGATGTACAAATCTGATGTGAGAAGAATGTTTTTTCCCGCTGCATTTTCTCAACGAATACCACGGAAATAATTTTACAACTGATTTTTGTTTTTGATACGGAAGAACCGTTATACAAGCTTATACATTACTTTCCCGTTTTGTGTTATCATTAAGCGCTGTAGGGGCTTATTCCCTTTCTAAGAACGCAGTGTGCCCTACGTTTTGATTATTGTGCCTGTAAAGGGTGGGGTTGTATGTTTATTTCGTTTGAGGGAATAGACGGTTCGGGCAAAACAACGCAAGCAAAGCTTTTTTCGGATTGGCTCTGCAAAAGAGGTTGTCCTGTTTTGCTTACAAGGGAACCGGGCGGCTGGGATGGAAGCTCGCCTTTGCGTGAAATGGTTATAAGCGGTGAACTTAGGCATCCTTGGAGTGAGGCATGCCTTTTTATGCTGGACAGAGCAGAGCATGTCGCCCGTGTGATAGAGCCCGCGCTTGCTGCGGGGACACATGTAATTTGCGAGAGGTATCACGATTCAACTTTGGCATATCAGGTCTGGGGCAGGGGGCTGCCTTTGGAAATCTTCAATACTTTGGCTAAAGAAGCGTCTTTTCCGATACCTGATTTTACAATTTTGTTTGATGTTTCCGTCGGATATGCCCTTTCCAGAGTGACAAAACGCGGTCGGCCTGACGCATTTGAATCCGAGGGAGAGTGTTTTATGTCTAGGGTGAGGAATGGATATTTATCCCTTGCAGAGAATTTTCCCGACCGTTTTATCGTTATAGACGCAAATAACGCAGATATAAACACCGTATTTTTGTCTGTGGTTTCCGCTTTGAATCAGCGGGGGTATTTTAATGGTTGAGAATTCTTCGGAACTGCTCGAGCTTTCCAAAGGTTGGGCAGAAATAAAGAACGCTGTCAGCTCCGGGCGCTGCACTCAGTCTCTTGCTGTTGTTGTGCCGTCTGCAATGCAGGAGATGTTTGTATGCAAGTTTGGAGAACTGCTGTTGGGGACATATCCGACATGGAAGGATGGAGTTCACCCTGATTTAATTTATGCGGGCAAATATTTGACAGCGCCTTCGATTGATGAATGCCGCCTTTTACGCAGTGAACTGGAACTGCACCCTTTGGCCGCAAACAATCGTCTTGCCGTAATATGGGGCTCAGAAAAGCTTTCCGTTGAGGCATCAAACAGCCTTCTAAAACTGACGGAAGAACCGCCGTCGCACGGATATGTGCTGTTTATATCGGAAGAAGATAAACTGATTCCCACAATTAAAAGTCGTGTTTGGCTTATACACATTGACCTGCCTGAGGAGATTGTAAAGCCCAAAGCGCATCCGAATTCAGCGGAGGAGTGGGCGGAGTGGCTGGACAGCGGCAAGAAGTCAAGCTCAGAAATTTTGTATTTGGAAATAGATAGTTGGATAAAATATTTAACGGACAAAGGGGATTACGTAATATCGGCTAAGCTTGAATCAATGGTCAGAATAATGGAGCAGAAAAGGCTTTCTGTGCCAATGATTCAAGATACCGTTTTTGCTGTCCTCAAGGAGGGAATTCCCTGTGAGCAAATTTTTGGCAATTTATGGTAAACCCAGGTATCTCGGCATTGTCGAGTACGATGGAGATATACTTAAAGGGTCTTCGATAATAGTGGAGTCGCATAGAGGCGAAGAACTCGCTGTTGTGGCCGGAAGCCTTACTCCGGAACAGGAAAATGAGTACAGGCTGCTTAGAAATGCAACGGAGCATGGTGACTCCGCCGCAAAATCAACGGAGCCGGTTGTAACGGATTTATCCTTTATCGCGCTTGCAACGGACGAGGATATTGAAGTTAAGAATAGTTACAAACAGGAAGAATACTCTATCCTCAGGAGTGCGAAGGAGCTTTTAAAGCCGCATGATCTTGAAATGAAACTCATTGATGTGGAGTTTCTTGTCAACAAGCGAAAACTGTTCTTTTATTTTTCATCAGAACAGAGAGTTGATTTTAGAGCCTACGTAAGGGATTTAGCCAGAGAATTTAAGACACGTATAGAGCTCAGACAAATTGGGGTAAGAGACGAAGCTAAAGTTATACGCGGAGTCGGCCCGTGTGGGCAGCCGTGCTGCTGCAGTTATTGGCTAAATCAATTTGCCCCTATTTGTATAAAAATGGTGAAGGAGCAGAATCTTGCTCTGAACCCGGCAAAGATTTCGGGTATATGCGGACGCCTCATGTGCTGCATGTGTTTTGAGCACAATGTGTACCATGAAATATGGGAGAACCTTCCGAATCCCGGTACAAAAATCAAGACTCCAACAGGCAATGTTATAGTTGCGGGAATCGAGCTTCATACAAAGAAAGTTCGCTGTTTTGTACCAGGGCGCGGTGAAGTGAAGGTTCCGACCGAGCAGTTTGAGGAGTTTAAGGACATTGTAGTATCCGGCAAGGAGTGGGTGGATGAGAGCGCAGCGGAAGAGGTTCAGCCTAAATCCCTTAAGGGAATTTTCCCTGATTATTCGTCTGTTTTCTCTCAGATAGACAATCAGTCTCACGCAGTTGCTGAACAACCGCAGCGTAACGGCAGGAGCACACCGAATCAGCAGGATGCTAACGGTGAGATAAAACCTCAGGAAAACAGAAAAAGAAAAAAAC
The DNA here is from genome assembly GCA_964496275.1 of uncultured Synergistaceae bacterium. Classification (GTDB taxonomy): domain Bacteria; phylum Synergistota; class Synergistia; order Synergistales; family Synergistaceae; genus CAZBYL01. The sequence goes on from CAZBYL010000029.1 coordinate 4,981, forward strand.
GTCCTAAGCACCCTATTGCCGAAAGAGGCAAGGAAGAGAATAAAGAACAACGCACAGAACCTAAACAGCGCCAAGTAATATTGAAAGAACAATCTCAGGATGTATCTGCAGCCGACGGTGTCTCTTTGCAAAACAAGAACAGGCGGCAGAGACGCAGGAGAGGGCATAAACCGGGAGAGGGCAATAAACAAGATTCTGCGCAAAACCAATAGTCGGAGGTGTAAAGTATGTCTTTGTGGAAGAGTTTGTCCGATAAATTAAAAAACACCGGAAATAAATGGACTCAAAGTGTCTCGAACCTTTTTTCCGATGAGCCTCTGACAGATGAATTCTGGGATGAGCTTGAAGAACTTCTGATTTTCGGCGATGTAGGTATAGATACAACGGAGGTTCTGATAGCAAAGCTTCGCCAGACATCTATTGACAAAAGAATTGCTCGTACTTCCGAGCTGAAAAAGGCTTTTGTTGATTTATTGGTGGAACAGCTTGAATCTGTGCCCGGCATGGGGTCTCCGCTGAAACTGACCTCGAAGCCCGCCGTTGTGATAATGATAGGTGTAAACGGCAGCGGAAAAACCACCACGTCCGGCAAACTTGCGGCGCAGCTTAAAGCTTCCGGCAAACGTGTAATTATGGCGGCCGCAGATACCTTCCGAGCTGCTGCCATAGAACAGCTAAAGGCATGGGGAGAAAAAACAAACGTTCGTGTAATAGCGCAGAACCAGGACAGCGACCCTGCCGCTGTGGTATACGATTCGATCATGGCAGCCAAAGCTGCGGGAGACGATGTGATTATTGCCGATACTGCTGGGAGACTGCACACCAAATCCAATCTTATGGAAGAACTCAGTAAGGTTGAAAGAGTCATAAAAAGAGAGATTCCCGAGGGGCCGGCGGAGGTTCTGATCGTGTTGGATGCAGTTACCGGACAGAACGGTTTTATGCAGGCAGAGACATTCAGCAAAGCAATGCCGATAACCGGAGTCGTGCTTACAAAATTCGATAATACTTCGAAGGGCGGTATTGTTCTTGCCATTGCAGATAAGTTAAAGATGCCTATTCGCTATGTCGGGCTCGGGGAGGGCGTTGACGATTTGCAGCTTTTTGATCCGAGAACGTTTGTGGAGACACTGTTGAATGAACGAAAACCGGAATAATTGCCGACTTCTGCGTGACTGCGAAGGTAAACACCCGCGGGATCCTCTCGTGAAAAAAATTATTGCCTTGCTTATTCCGAGAGGCGACATGGAAGTTTTTGAATATACAAAATCTCTTTTGAGAGAAGAGTGGGGAGATCCCGAGCGGGTAAGCGATATGTATCCGTTTGTGTGGACGAACTATTATGAAGATATTGCTCCGGAGCTGGATCGCTGCTTCTTTTCCTATTCTGGCTTATATCCGTTGTCAAAACTGCCCGAATGGAAAATTAAAACCTGTGAATTAGAAAAAAAAACAGGTGCGGCAAGAAGGGTAAACCTTGACCCAGGGACACTGGACGGGGCTCGTTTACTGCTTGCTTCAACGAAGGGACAGGCGCATAGAATATACCTCAGAGACGGAATTTTTGCGGAGGTGACCCTTTGCAGACGCAAAGGAAAATGGGAGAATTTTTTCTACACATTTCCCGATTTCAAAAGCGGGGTATACGATAAGTGGCTTGAATCCGTGCGCGAGGACTGGAAGGCGGAACATTTCAGAGTAACACAATAAAATAAATCGTACTTTGGAGGTATTTACATGATCCCTCGCTATGAGACGAAGGAAATAAGGGATATCTGGACAGATCAAAATCGGTTTCAGCGCTGGCTTGATGTTGAAATAGCAGCATGCCGGGCGTGGAACGAAAAAGGAGAAATTCCGGACGAAGATTTTAATAACATAAAGACAAAGGCCGGTTTTAATGTCGAGCGCATACGTGAGATCGAAGAGGTCACGCAGCACGACGTCATAGCTTTTGTATCAAGTGTTGCCGAGACAATCGGCGAGTCCGGACGTTTTGTGCATCTTGGTCTTACAAGCAGTGACGTAATCGATACGGCATCCTCGCTCCTCTTGGGCGAGAGCATGGATATTGTGATAGGTGCGCTCACAGAGCTTCGCCGCATAGTTGGTGAGAAAGCCGTAAAATACAGGCTGACTCCCTGCGCCGGCAGAACTCACGGAATACACGCAGAGCCCACCAGCTTTGGACTGAAACTTCTCAATCACTATGCCGAAATCGGGCGCGATATTGAGAGGCTGAAACAGTCCAAACGCGAAATGATGGTCGGAAAGCTTTCAGGAGCTGTCGGTACGTATGCAAACTGCCCGCCTTCTATAGAAAAGAGAGTGTGCGATCTGCTCGGACTGGGTGTAGATCCTGTTGCGACTCAGGTGATTCAAAGGGACAGGCATGCAAGAATAGCTACAGATATCGCCGTATCCGGCGGAAGCCTCGAGCGTTTGGCACTTGAGATACGCCATCTCCAAAGGACGGAAGTACTGGAAGCCCTCGAACCTTTCAAAAAAGGGCAGAAGGGATCCTCTGCAATGCCTCATAAGAAAAACCCCATTCTTTGCGAAAGAGTGTGCGGTATGTCGCGTCTGCTTCGCGGATTTATGGTTCCGGCAGTGGAGAATATAGCGCTCTGGCATGAAAGGGACATCAGCCACTCGTCTGTCGAGCGCGTAATGTGGCCGGATATGTTCCACATAATACATTACATGACAAAAATACTGACCAAAGTCATTGACGGACTCGTTGTGGATGAAGACAAAATGATGCAGGATATTGAGATAACAAAAGGGCTTCTCTTCTCGGGAAGAGTTTTGGTAACGCTTGTTGAAAAAGAGGGGATAAGCAGAGAGGACGCGTACGCAATAGCTCAGAGCAACGCAATGAGATGTTGGAATGAAAAGGTTCCTCTTCTGGACCTTCTGAAATCGGATGCCAGAATAACAAGATTAACACAAAGCGACCTGGAATCTTTGTTTGACTTGGGGTATTATCTCAAGCACGTAGATGAAATATTTAGCCGCTTTCCAGAACTTGAAAGTATAATATCAGCAGAAAAAGCATAGCATGGAGGGGTTGTAGATGGCTGTACCGGATAGAAATATTGCGTTAGAAATGGTTCGCGCCACAGAAGCGGCCGCAATGGCAGCAGGACGTTGGATGGGTCGCGGAGACAAAAACGGTGTGGACGGCGCGGCCGTAAACGCGATGCGGTTTATGCTTAACAACGTGCAGATGGACGGTAAGGTTGTAATAGGAGAGGGCGAAAAAGACGAAGCTCCTATGCTTTTCAACGGTGAGAAACTTGGAATGGGCGCTGAACCGCAGGTGGATATAGCAGTAGACCCTATAGACGGGACAAGGCTGACAGCGCAAGGGCTTCCGAATGCCGTAAGCGTTGTTGCTTTTGCCGAACGCGGAACAATGTATGACCCTAAGCACATTTTCTATATGAACAAAATTGCCACCGGTCCAAAGGCGGCTCACGTAATAGACATCAGAGCAACAGCAACGGAGAATATAAAAGCAGTTGCCGCTGCTTTGAAAAAATCGGTTGAAGACATAACGGTAATAGTCCTCGACAGACCTAGACATGAAGAGTTGATAAAAGAAATAAGGTCGCTCCACGCACGTATACGTCTCATTCCCGACGGAGATGTGGCCGGCGCATTGTCAACATGTAAACCTAATTCCGGTATTGACCTCCTTATGGGTATAGGAGGATCTCCTGAAGCCGTTATCACCGCATGTGCCGTAAAGTGTGTAGGCGGTAATATGCAATGTATGCTGCACCCACGCAACGATGAAGAGCGTGAAAAGTGCAAAGAGTATAAAATGGACTACACCAAGGTTCTCGAACTCAACGACCTTGTATCTTGTGATAACGTGTTCTTTGCCGCTACGGGCGTGACCGATGGCGACTGGGTTAAAGGTGTACGCTACGACGGTGATGTTGTTCATACGTCGTCGCTTGTCATGCGAGCAAAGAGCGGTACGATACGTTATATAGATGCAATTCACAACATACAAAAACTGGATGTAATCAGCGGAATAAAGTATGGCGCGGATAATATAGAACCGTCATTTTTATAAGCTAAAACAATAGAATATTTTTTATAAAAGAAAGCGTCTATGGCTCATTTTATGCCATGGACGCTTTCTTTTATTATAATATAGCAACAGTAAATGATACAAAGTTGCATTATCATCTTAATTTTAATTGTCTAAAAGTTCCTACTGGACAAATATATATCATGTGTTAATCTATGTTTACATAACCTATTTTAATGCAGGGAGGCGATCTTTTGGGGGAGATCGATCGAATTGCTGAGGTTTTGCGTTCTTATCCGCAGGATCCAAGATATCTTCTGGCTATTCTTCTTGAAATTCAGGAAAAAATAAAGTACTTGCCTACATCAGCCATGCGCTCTGTTGCTGACTATCTGTCTGTGCCTGATAGCAGGGTCTATGCTGTTGCTACATTTTACAGTACTTTGAGTCTGAAGAAAAAAGGGCGTAAGATTATCAGAGTGTGTATGGGGACTGCATGTCACCTGCGAGGTTCTGCGTCTGTTTTGGATGAACTTTCAAAACAGCTGGGAGTTAAAACGGGGGATACGTCTGCCGATGGAGAGTATACTCTTGAGACGGTGAACTGTGTCGGTGCTTGTGCCCTTGCACCTGTCATGATAGCCGACGACAGAACATACGGAAAAATGGCGCCTACTAAGGTTGCTGATGTTCTTGCAAAGGAGGCTGCGCTATGAAATTTGCAAGTACAAAAGACTTTAGGAGCTACATATCGACCTTGTCTGGCCATGAGTTTAAATGTACAAAGATATGGGTATGTGCGGGACCCGGCTGTATCGCAAACGGAAGTTTAGAGCTTTTCGACGCGTTTAAAGCCGCTCTGGACAATAAAATAACCGTTCATTCGGGAGCACAGTCATGTTCTGTCGAAGTCGCTCTTGACAGAGAAAAATGTTCATGTTCGCCCTCTGTCGGAATGACGGGCTGTATGGGGCCGTGTGAGAACGGGCCTGTTGTTCACATAGAACCTCATGGTTGGTACTATTACAAGGTCTCAATCGGCGATATAGAAGAAGTTCTTTCATCCATAGACGCTGCTGTGCCAAGTCAAAAGCTTGCTCCGAAGGATTCTTTGGGAAAACCTATATCGCCTCCGATCGCTGGCAATGTTGACTTTCTTTCAAAACAGCAAAAATTGGTTTTGGCGCACATGGACAACATGTCTCCATTGGACTTGGAGGACTATATCGCACACGGAGGATATTGCGCTCTGCTTAAAGCCTTGGATAATATGACACCCGAGGATGTGTGCAAAGAGGTTGTGGATTCTGGGTTGCGAGGAAGAGGCGGAGGCGGATTTCCTACAGGGAAAAAGTGGGATTCCTGCCGCAAGTCTAATGGCAGCAAAAGGTATGTTCTTGTAAACGGTGATGAGGGAGATCCGGGAGCTTTCATGGACAGGAGTCTCATGGAAGGTGACCCTTACTCTGTGATAGAGGGACTGACTCTCGGAGCATACGCCATAGGCGCGCAGGAAGGCATAATATACGTGCGCCATGAGTATCCGCTCGCTGTCGTCAGATTAAATGCCGCAATAGAGAAACTCAAGGATACCGGACTTTTGGGAGAGAACATTTTAGGCTCTCAGTTTTCGTTCAATGTTGAAATTTGCCAGGGGGGCGGCGCATTTGTGTGCGGAGAGTCAACAGCCCTGATGACCTCGATCGAGGGTAAAGCCGGTGTCCCCAGGGTAAAGTATATACGCTCTACGGAAAAGGGGCTTTGGGAATCACCTACGGTGCTGAACAACGTGGAAACTTGGGCTAATGTTCCTTTGATTATAAATAACGGTTCGTCGTGGTTGAAGTCTATAGGTACGGCCAACAGCTCAGGGACGAAGGTTTTTGCGCTTGTCGGCAAGGTAAAGAATACAGGCTTGGTTGAGGTTCCCATGGGGTCAACTCTCAGGGAGATTATATTTGGTATAGGCGGAGGCGTTCCCGACGGGCATCACTTTAAAGCAGTCCAAACCGGAGGGCCGTCCGGCGGGTGTCTGCCTTCTTCAATGTTGGATACTCCTGTTGACTTTGACAGTCTTACATCGGCCGGTTCTATGATGGGTTCCGGCGGCATGATAGTTATGGACGACAGAACTTGTATGGTGGATGTTGCGCGTTACTTTATAGATTTTTTGGTTGAAGAATCATGCGGAAAGTGCGTTCCCTGCCGTGAGGGACTGAAGAAAATGCAAATGCTTCTGCATAACCTCACCCGCGGCAAGGGTGTGGACGGCGACACAGAGAAGCTCGAAGATTTGGCTTACGGAATAGCGGATACGGCTCTTTGCGCGCTGGGTCAGTCTGCCGCGAATCCTATTTTGTCTACCATACGATATTTTCCGGAAGAGTATGCGGAACATGAACATGAGCACTATTGCAGAGCAGGCGTGTGCAACAATATGTATAGTCCGGTTATAACGGATAAGTGCAGGTCTTGCGGTATCTGCGAAAGAAACTGCCCTGTAAAAGCAATATCAAAAACGGACAATAAAAAATATTCAATAAACCCTGTTCTCTGCATAAGGTGCGGAACTTGCATTGACGCATGTCCTTTTACTGCGATAACAGTGGCAAAGGAGAAGGATGCCAATGATTAAAATTACGATTGACGGCATATCCTGTGAAGTCGAAAAGGGGACCTCTATTCTCCACGCCGCAGAGATGTATGATGTCCGAATCCCGACACTTTGCAACCATGAAGGGCTCGTTCTTGACGGTAATTGCAGACTCTGCTCCGTTGAAATAAGTGATAGGGGGCGCAGGAAAATCGTAGCGGCCTGCATGTACCCAATTACATCTGAAATAGAGGTATTTACGGACTCGGAGCGAGTTTTAAGGGCACGGAGAACTGTTTTGCAGCTGCTTATCAACAGGAATCCCAAAGCTCCGATACTGAATAAGCTCTGTAAAGAATATGGCGTAGCTGCGGAAGAACGTTTCTCTCATGAAAGCGATCTCTGTATAAGGTGCGGACGCTGTGTGAGGTCTTGTGATATCAACGGAACCAAAGCTATAGAACTTGTAGGCAGAGGTTTTAACCGGCATGTGGCGCCTCCGTATGAACTGAAACCGGATAGCTGTATCGGTTGTTTAGCCTGCGCTGTGGTATGCCCAACAGGTAAGATTACTTACGAGGAAGAAAATGGCATACGAAAGATTTGGAAAAGAGAATTTGAGTTGATAAAATGCCAAAGGTGCGGTGAGTACTACGCAACAAAGGAGATGTTGGACTGGGCTAATGTTCCGGATGATGACAGGTCTGTATGTGATAAGTGCAGAAAATATGAGGAGAGCCACAAATTTTTAAAAGGTGATAAAATAAGGTAGTCAGAATATTTAATAAATATATAAAAAGGCCTTCGACCTTGTTCTTCTCAAGCAGAAGAATAGGGCATTGGGTAAAAAAAGCGATTTTTTTGCCTGCCTATTGCAAAGAAGGAGACTCATTACAGTGGGTCTCCTTCTGTTTGTTTAGGAAAGAATACGAAGCATCGTAAAACATCACATTATCAGGGAGGAATGCCGTATGGAAATGGTTTTGGTAACGTCACCGGAAAAATGTGTCGGATGCGGAACATGTGAACTTGCATGTTCGCTTGCTCATGAAGGGGAGTGCAAACCGTCCACTTCAAGAGTTAATGTTTTTAGATTCGAAAAGGGAAGCAACATCCCGATGCTATGTTTTCAGTGTGATGATGCTGCATGTATTGCCGTATGCAAGACAAAAGCTTTGACAAGAGACGAAGAAACCGGAGTTGTGACGATCAACGAGGAAAAGTGCATAGGGTGCAAAATGTGCGTCATGGCGTGTCCTTTCGGCAATATTGCCTTCAGCCGTTCGGCAAAAGCAGCGAGAAAGTGTGACCAATGCGGAGGCGAACCTATGTGTGCAGAGTTCTGCCCCACAAAGGCCATTGAGTATCTCCCCGCAGATACATCAAACCTCGCCAGGAAAAAAGCATTTTCTGCGAAAATGAAGCAAGCTCTTGAGGAGGTGAAGTAATATGGCCGGTTGGATAGGAACCATTCTCAGAGTCAATTTGACCGAAGGCACAGTAAAGAGGGAAGCTCTTGATATTGATGCGGCGAAGAAATTTTTGGGCTGCAGAGGACTCGGCGTTTATTACTACACAAAGGAAGTAGAGCCCGGAGTAGACGCACTTGGCCCAAAGAATAACCTCATCTTTGCGACCGGGGTTCTGACCGGTACAATGGGAACGAGTACCGGACGGTACGAAGTCGTAACCCGCGCACCTCTGACAGGAACGCTTGCCGCTTCAAACTCCGGCGGATATTGGGGGCCTGAACTCAAGTATGCCGGATATGACATGATAATACTTGAAGGTAAATCGGAAAAACCGGTGTATCTTGATATCTACAACAGCAAGGTGACAATAAAAGACGCATCAGACCTATGGGGGCTTGATGTACCGAATACCACTGCCGCGATTCTCGCAAAATCCGATCCTGATACAAAAGTGGCATGTATTGGTCCAGCCGGTGAAAATTTGGTGCTCATGGCCGCTATTATGAACGATGAACACAGAGCGGCGGGACGCAGCGGTGTCGGAGCCGTAATGGGGTCAAAGAACCTTAAAGCGATTGCGGTGAGAGGTACGAACGGAGTAAAGATAGGGGATAAAGAAAAGTTTTTGAAAGCTGTAAGAGAGAGCCGAAAACTTCTCTTTGATAACGGCGTTACCAGTGCGGGGCTTCCGACGTACGGGACAAACGTGCTTGTCAACATTCTGAATTCGGTAGGTTCGCACCCGACAAGAAATTTCCGTGAAGCATATTTTGAAACTGCGGATAAGATCGGCGGCGAAAGCCTGACCGCGGAGAGGCTGCACAGAAATAAAGCCTGCGCTTCCTGTGTTATCGGCTGCGGCAGGGTGGCATGGAGCGAGGGAAAGTTCGCAGGCGAAGGCGAAGGCCCCGAATATGAAACGGCGTGGTCATTTGGTTCCGACTGCGGTATTGACGACCTTGACCTTGTAAATAAAGCAAACTTCATGTGCAATGAGCTAGGGCTCGATACAATAACAATGGGCGCTACAATTGCTGCAGCAATGGACCTTTATGAGATGGGTGCATTGACGAAAGAGGAAGCAGGATGCGAACTGAATTTCGGTAACTCGGAAGCGGTTGTAAAGCTCGTGGAAGAGACAGCATTTAGAAAAGGTTTCGGAAATGAATTGGCAGAAGGTTCGTTCAGACTGGGAACGAAGTATGGACATCCCGAAGTTTCTATGACATGCAAAAAACAGGAAATGCCGGCTTATGATCCACGCGGCATACAGGGAATAGGACTTAACTACGCCACATCTAACCGCGGAGGCTGCCATGTTCGCGGATATACTATATCACCCGAAATTTTGGGACTTCCGGAGAAGCTGGAGCAGCAGTCAATAAAAGAGAAACCGATATGGGTGAAGGCTTTTCAGGATTTGACGTCGGCTGTCGACTCGGCCGGGATGTGTCTTTTCACAACATTTGCATTGGGCGCGCCTGCCATTGCGGCTCAGATATCAGGTGCTTCTGGAATTGATTTTACTCCGGAAGAAATTGTGCTGTCGGGAGAGAGAGTCTATAATTTGGAGCGCATGTACAATATGAAAGTCGGTTTTACAAAAGCGGATGACTCTTTGCCTGAGAGAATGATGAAAGACCCGATTCCCGCAGGACCCATGAAGGGACACGTCAGCCGCCTTGACGAGATGCTTCCGGAGTATTACGCCGTACGCGGTTGGGATGAAAACGGCGTGCCTACGGATGAGAAGTTGAGTGAGCTCGGACTCAAGTAAGAAAGAATAATTTTTAGGGGGGGACATTTTGATAAAGGTCGGATTTTTTGCTGATATCAGGGCAATGACAGGAAGCAAAGAGATAATCTTAAACGATGTTCCCCGCACTCTTTCCGATCTCATGGAAATTTTGTGTGAGAAGTACGGACGCACTTTTACGGATTTCTGTATGGAAAAAGACGGAAGTATATCCAGAAGAGTTAATATTCTTGTGAACGGGTTACACATGCTGCACCTGCAAAAGGGGGATACCCTTCTCAAAGAAGGGGACGATATCAGAATATTCCCTCTTATAGGCGGGGGCTAAGCAGCTCGATTAACATAAAGATACCGCCGCGCCTTCTGCGCGGCGGTATCTTTATGGGCAATATTTAATTTAGAGCTGCTTTTTCCAACGTGTACCCTGCGGGGTATCCTCTATTATGATTCCTTTTGCCGCAAGAAGGTCGCGTATTTCGTCTGACCGTTTAAAATTCTTAACTTTTCTTGCTTCGTTACGCTCTGTTATAAGCGCCTCAATTTCGGAATCTTCCCCATTTGATGCAGATGCCGTGGGGAAAAAGCCAAAAATATCGTTTACGGCAGCAAAGAATTTTTGTGCCTCAGCCAGAGTCTCCATGTCGGCATCTTTATGTTCCGACAAGTGAACGTTGATTGCGCGTACAGCGTCAAATATGCAGCCTATGGCACCGGCGGTGTTAAAGTCGTCGTCCATAGCCCCTTTCATTCCTGTCCAAGCAGTTTTAATTGCTTCGCTCAGAACTTCATCTTTTTCTCCGGCCTCTCTGTTCTCTATTGCAAAATTCATGTCTGCATTGCAGTTTCCGAGACGCTCAAGCGCGCTCTGTGCCTGCTCAAGACCCTCTTTTGAGAAGTTGATGGGTGAGCGGTAGTGTGAGCTCAAGAGGAAGTAGCGCAACACCAAAGGATTGTATTTCTGTCTTATATCTCTGACAGTCATAAAATTGCCGAGGGATTTAGACATCTTCTCCTTGTCAATAGTGATAAACGCGTTATGAACCCAGTAATTGACGAACCTGCGTCCGCAAGAGCACTCCGACTGCGCTATTTCATTCTCGTGATGGGGGAAAATAAGATCGCTTCCGCCGCCATGGAAATCTATTGTATCACCAAGGTATTTTGTGGACATTGCACTGCACTCAATGTGCCAACCCGGGCGTCCGGGTCCCCATGGGCTGTCCCAAAAAGGTTCGCCCGGTTTACTTGCTTTCCACAGAGTAAAATCTAAAGGACTTTTTTTTCTTTCATCAACCTCAATGCGAGCTCCCGACTGCAGCTCTTCTATGCCCTGTTTTGAAAGTTTACCGTATTCTGGGAAGCTTGGCACATCAAAGTATACATCGCCGTCGGCTTCGTAGGCATGCCCTCTTTCTATCAGCTTCAATACGATTTTGATAATCTCGTCTATCTCATGCGTAGCTCTCGGGTTCATCGTAGCTCTTTTGATTCCCAGTGCATCTGCATCTTCATAGTATTCCTTAATAAATCTGTCCGCAAGCTCGGGTACAGTGATACCCATTTCGTTGGCGCGCCTGATAAGTTTGTCGTCAATATCCGTAAAATTCTGGATATACGCAACTTCGTAACCGGAGAATTCCAGATAGCGTCTGAATACGTCAAAAACAACAAAGGGGCGTGCGTTGCCTATATGAAAGTAATCGTAGACAGTGGGGCCGCAAACGTAAAAACTAACCTTGCCTTCCTTTATTGGTACAAATTCCTCTTTTTTTCTCGTCAAATCGTTATATACTGCAAGAGCCATGGTCGTTACCTCCCGGATACCGTTTATTACACATTATGATATCCTATACCATGATATTATTTAATGCAATCTATTGAAGGGATATTTTTCTTTTGACAAGAGACGAATTGATAAAACATATTAAAACATTTCCCGAAAAACCGGGCGTTTACCTGATGAGGGATAAGGATGGCAATATTATCTACGTCGGCAAAGCAAAGCTGCTCAAACGACGGGTTTTGTCGTACTTCAGGCACAGCAACTTCGCTTCGCCGAGGCTTCGCAAACTGGTGGACACTATTTGCGATATATCAACAATAAGGACAGAGAGCGAAGTCGAGGCGCTGATTCTTGAAAACAGGCTCATAAAGCTTTATCAGCCATTTTTTAATGTTGACCTGAAAATGAATGAACGCTACGCTTACATAAAAATAACAGCAGAAAAATTTCCCCGCATTGTCGTTACAAGACACAAGCAGGAGGACGGCTCCGTTTATGTGGGGCCTTACGTAAGGGTTTCCGAAGTCCGCGAACTGCTGCGGCTTATAGAGCGCTATCTTCCTCTGAGAAATTGCACTGCAGATATAAAAAAACAGGATAGAGAGCGCCCTTGCATGAGACATGCGCTCGGACGCTGCCTTGCTCCCTGCTCGGGAAATTGCAGTGAGGCTGAGTATAGAGATCGAGTAGCTGATGTTATGATGCTGCTTCAGGGGCATGGAGCTGAGCTTGTAGAAAAACTCAGGGGAAAAATGGATAAAGCGGCTTCGAATTTGATGTTTGAAGAAGCGGCTCGTATCAGAGATACGATAAAGGCCATTTGGCGCGTCAGCAGGCAGAGGAATAATATCCCAGATATCCCAAGCGGCGAAGAAAATTATTGGCAGACTCTGAATAATATGCAGAAAATCTTTAAACTTAATGTTCTTCCGTGGAGGATAGACGGTTTTGACATATCACATACCGCCGGAAATCAAACGGTAGGCGTTGTTGTTGTTTTTGAGCAAGGGTATCCCAATGTGTCGCTCTACAGACGGTTCAATATAAGGACAGTGGAAGGGATAGACGACTTTCGTTCAATGAAGGAAACTCTGACGCGGCGTTACAGACATTGTATTGACGGAGACGAACCCATGCCGCAATTGATTCTAATAGACGGAGGTCCGGTTCAATTGGAGTTTGCGCTTGCCGCGCTTGCAGAGCTCAATATTACTAACATTCCGGCAATATCCCTTGCTAAAGAGTTTGAGGAAGTATATTTGCCCAATACTCCTGAACCTATAAGACTTGATAAAACAGATCCCGTCCTCAGACTGCTTCAGCATGTGCGCGACGAATCACACCGTTATGCAATAACGTCGCACAGAAACATAAGGGGCAAGAATTATAGGCGCAGTATATTGGAGGATATACCTGGAATCGGCAAAGCAAAAGCAGCACAGCTTATAACTAAATTCGGCAGTGCCAAAGCAATTTTGAATATTCCGCAGGATGAACTTGCCTCCGCTCCCGGAATAGGGGCTAAACTTGCCGCCAGAATAATTGAAAAACTTAAAGAAGATATAGAAGGGACCGCTGAAATATGAACTCGATTGCCCAAAAAAGAGCAGATGAATATTATATGAGGCAAGCTCTCAGTCTTGCCTTGCGCGGTACGGGAAAGACAAGCCCTAATCCGAGAGTCGGATGCGTTATTGTACGAGGCGGGGAAGTAATTGGGCAGGGCTGGCATGACTATTATGGCGGTCCGCACGCTGAGGTCAACGCTGTGAGGAATGCAGGCGGCGAAATTTGCGGCGCCACGGTTTACGTTACACTTGAGCCTTGCTGTCATTACGGGAAAACTCCGCCTTGCGCCGACATGCTTGCGGAACATGGTGCGGCAAGAGTTGTAGTCGGCATGGAAGATCCTAACCCTGTTGTAAACTGTAAGGGACTGTCATTTTTGAAATCCCAAGGCATTGAGTGCATATCCGGTGTTTTGGAGAACGAGTGCAGATGGCTGAACAGAGGTTTCATACGAAGGATGAGAAACGGTCGTCCATGGGTTACAATCAAATCTGGCGCTTCGTTGGACGGGAACATATCTTTGGCGGACGGCTCAAGCAAGTGGATAACGAACGAACTTTCCCGGGAAAAGGTTCACATGCTGAGGGCGGAGTGCGATGCTGTCCTGACAGGAGCTGGGACAATATGTTCGGATAATCCAAGGCTTAATGTGCGAGATGCGGAAGGCAGAACACCAATGAGAGTGTTGCTGGACAGAAAGTTATTCTCCCCCGCCGATGCAGCTTTTTTTGAAGGTGAAAATATAGTGGTATTTACCGGAAAAGATGCTCCGCACGATAAAATAGACAAAATGGAGTTGCGGGGGATTTCTGTAATTCGCATAGAAGCGAATCCGGAAGCAGAAATTGATTTTGTTATGAAGAAACTTTGCGAATTTGGTGTAAACTATCTTCTTGTAGAGGCAGGCTCTCGTCTGACATCATCTGTTATTTCTTCCGGCTATGCTGATGAGCTTGCTCTGTTTACGGCTCCTAAAATATTGGGCAATGGCACGCATTTTTCTGAACATATCAGAATAGAGTCGATTGATAAATCCGTTGCTTTAAAAGATATGAGGTGTGATACGTCGGGAACGGACTTATTCATTAGGGGAGTGTTTTTATGTTCACCGGACTTATAGAAACAGTGGGGCAAATTACATCTGTGACACCGAAAGGCGACGTGTGGCAGATAGATATACATGCACCGCGCATATCACAGGAACTGCGTGTCGGCGATTCCGTGTCTGTTATGGGGGCATGCAGCACGGTTGTTCGCAGAACAAACGAGGCTTTTAGCGTTGAGATAATGGAGGAAACGCGGCTTCGCACAAAACTCGGCAGAATGAAGCCGTTTTCTGCCGTAAATTTGGAAAGAGCGATGCGTCTTGATTCTCGTCTTGACGGGCATCTTGTAGCGGGACACATTGACGGCATCGCAAATCTTGCTCAAATAACGGCAGAACCTCAAACCAGAAAATACCGCTTTACTGCACCTCAATCTATTCTATCCGGCATAGTGCCAAAAGGATCTGTTACAATTGACGGCGTAAGCCTCACAGTTATAGATGCCGATGATGCCGGATTTTCCGTCGGAATAATTCCGACTACTCTTGCGGAAACAACTCTTGCTTCCGTTAAACTTGGTGACGAAGTAAATATAGAGACGGATATGATAGGCAAATATGTTATGAAATTTATGGAAGCAAGATTTGCAGAAGAAAATAGCTCATCAGAGGTGAAAAATTCCCTCAGTTGGGATAAACTTGTAGAATACGGTTGGAGCTAGGAGGCTAAGATAAATGTTTAACACCATCGAAGAAGCTTTATCTGATATAAAACTCGGTAAAATGATCATCGTTGTCGATGATGCAAACAGAGAAAATGAAGGAGATCTTGTCATGGCGGCGGAGCTTTGCCGCACCGAAGATCTTAATTTTATGATCACAAACGCCAGGGGACTTGTATGCGTTCCGATAGGTTCAGAGCAGGCAGACCGTTTGCAGTTGCCGCCGATGGTTGAGAGAAACACCGATTCCCACGGCACCGCGTTTACCGTTTCCGTAGACCATATAGGAGATACCACAACAGGAATATCCGCCGCTGAGCGTGCGATAACCGCGCGGGCTTTGGCAAACCCCAATTCGCGTCCAGAAGATTTTCACAGACCGGGGCATATTTTCCCGCTTATAGCAAAGCAGGGCGGAGTCTTAAAGCGTGCGGGGCACACGGAAGCCGCCGTTGATTTGGCGCGTTTGGCAGGATTCTCCGAGGGCGGCGTAATATGCGAAATTATGAATGAGGACGGCACTATGGCAAGGCTGCCGGAACTTCTGAAATTTGCAGAAAAACATGGGCTGAAAATTATCTCTGTCGAAGATTTGATTCGTTTTCGTGTCATAAGAGAAAAATTTGTCCGCAGGGAAGCCACAATTCACCTGCCAACAGCGTGGGGGGATTTTGTGTGTCATGCGTATGTAAGCCCATACGGGGATAACCCCGGTGCGGTTCATCTCGCACTTGTCAAAGGTGATATAACAGGTTCCGATGATGTCCTGGTAAGAGTACATTCGGAATGTCTTACCGGAGACTTGCTCGGTTCGCTTCGCTGCGACTGCGGTCCTCAGCTCCATACCGCTATGCAAATGATAGAAAAAGCGGGACGAGGTGTAATACTTTATATGAGACAAGAGGGGCGCGGAATAGGATTGCTCGCCAAGCTGAAAGCTTATGAACTTCAGGAAAAAGGTTTGGATACAGTGGAAGCAAACGTCGCTCTCGGTTTTGCACCTGATTTGCGTGACTATGGTGTGGGCGCGCAAATATTGGTTGACTTGGGGCTTAAAAAATTCAAACTTATGACCAATAATCCGGTAAAAATTACAGGACTTGCAGGATATGGACTTGAAATTACGGAACGGGTTCCGATAGAGATAAAAGCAAACGAGTTCAATGAAAAGTATCTTAACACGAAGGTTTGCAAAATGGGGCATTATCTGCACATGGGGCAGCCGCAGTGCAAAGAATGTAAAGACTGCAACAAATAAAATTTAAAATACAAAATTTCTGAATATAAAGGAGATGCATCCATGAGAGTTATTCAGGGCAACATGATAGGAACGGGGCTTCGTTTTGCAATAGTGGCTTCCAGGTTCAACGAACTTATAACAGGAAAACTTATCGAGGGAGCAAAGGACGCACTGACACGCCATGATGTACGCCACCAGGATATTGACCTCTATTGGACACCGGGAGCATGGGAACAGCCTATAGTGGCTAAGGAAATAGCGTTGAACGGAAAGTATGACGCCGTAATATCTCTCGGAGCTGTCATAAGAGGAGATACCACGCACCACGAATATGTGGCAGGAGAAGCTGCTAAGGGACTTGCTCTCGTCGGACTTGAATACAGAGTTCCGGTAGCGTTCGGTATTTTAACATGCGATAATTTGGAGCAGGCTCTGATGAGAGCCGGCAGCAAAGCCGGAAACAAAGGAGCTGACGCGGCTCTTGCCGCACTTGAGACGGCAAATCTTATAAAAGAAATCCGCAGCGACAGAGGAGGCAGCGAAGCGTAATGTTAGATCAGAAATGGATAAGAGAGCACAGCGAAGAAGTCGCTGTTATGCTGAAGAATAGGAACAATGAATTCCCGATCGATAAATTTTTAGAGCTTGATGCAAAGCGCAGAGAGGCTCTTCTTGAAGTTGAAACTCTGAAAGAAAAGCGTAATGCGGGAGCTAAACAAGTCGGGGCTCTCAAAAAGGCCGGTGAGAGTGCTGATGCGCTTATGGAAGAGATGCGTACTATAGGGGACCAAGTGAAAGAATTGGACGATAAAGCGGCTGAGATACAGTCCGAACTTGATGACTTGGCAATGAGGGTGCCAAATATGCCGCACTCCTCTGTCCCGGTCGGCAAAGATGAAAGCGAAAATGTCGAAGTTAGAAAATGGGGAACACCCAAGGACTATGGTTTTGTTCCCAAGGCTCATTGGGATATATGCGAACCGCTCGGTATTATGGATTTTGAAAGAGGCGTCAAGCTCGCCGAGAGTCGTTTTACTGTCCTTAAAGGACAGGGAGCCAGATTGGAAAGAGCTCTTCTTAACTTTATGCTGGATCTGCATACCACTCAGCACGGCTTTACGGAAGTAATGCCGCCAATACTTGTCAATTCCGCGTCAATGAGCGGAACGGGGCAGCTTCCGAAATTTGCCGAAGACCTTTATCGTTGCGTGAACGATGACCTTTGGCTGATCCCCACGGCAGAAGTGCCGCTTACAAACTTACATTCTGGGGAGATACTTGCCGAGGCTGATTTGCCCAAGTACTACTGCGCCTATACCCCATGTTTCCGCAGGGAGGCGGGGAGCTACGGGCGTGATATGCGCGGAATGCTGCGCCAGCATCAGTTTGACAAGGTCGAAATGGTTAAACTTTGCACGCCTGAGAAGAGTTACGACGAACTTGAGCACATGACAAACTGTGCGGAAAAGGTGCTTCAGCTTCTTGAGATACCATATCGTGTTATCTGCCTATGCACAGGGGATATGGGGTTTGGTGCGGCAAAAACTTATGATATCGAAGTATGGCTTCCGAGTCAGGATTGCTACCGTGAAATCAGCTCTTGCAGCAACTGTGAGGACTTCCAGTCTCGCAGAATGGGCATGAAGTATCGCCCCGAAGGCGGCGGCAAGGCCAGACTTATACACACACTGAACGGTTCGGGGCTGGCTATCGGGCGATGCTTGATTGCACTTCTCGAGAATTACCAGAACGAAGACGGCTCCGTTACAATTCCGGAGGCACTGAGACCTTATGCCGGCGGTCTT
Source organism: uncultured Synergistaceae bacterium (assembly GCA_964496275.1). GTDB lineage: Bacteria > Synergistota > Synergistia > Synergistales > Synergistaceae > CAZBYL01. Next base: position 23,011 of record CAZBYL010000029.1, read on the forward strand.
GAAAAAATAGGCTAGCTTTTTACATGTAAAAGGGGAGCCGGTATATCCGACTTCCCTTTTTGTAATATTTGCTTATAATGCTGTCTTAATTGCCAGTCTCACAATATAGGAATCGGGGTATCCGTACATGTTTTCGAACATATACCTGAATACGGCAGTCGTCGTATTGTTTGTTGCGGCTTTATGCATATTCATACAGAAATTTTTTAAAAAGTACCTCGAGAGCGATCAATACTACTACTTAAAGGACATCACTCTTGTTGGCGCATGGGCTCTTTGCGGCATATGGGCTCCTGAAGGACCAATGAGGGTCACGATTGCAGCAGGCGTTGTTGCATCATGTATAGGCTTTTGCCAGAAGGTATCTAAGGGCAAAAATCTACGTTTCCTCTACTTTCTTGTCGGACTGGGATTCTCGCTGTTTGGCCCAAGGATCGCATTTATAGAATTTTCAAAAGGTGAGTACTATTACCTTTCATACTTTGCATCAATCGCAATAAGTACGCTTTGGGTCGGTATTTTCCCTATTTTTTTCCAAGAAATCGACGAAATACCCGGACAGTGCGGCTTATTGTTAATAGTAAGCTGGACGCTTGTCTCTGCAATTATACTATCCTCTTCGCACAATCTGCACGAGGCATCTCAGATATGTATTGCCGGTGCAATATTTTTGCTTGTTTTTTGGAGTCGTCATGTGCACTCGTATAGGCGCATGACAGAACCGCTGACAGCTTTATGGGGAACACTGTTTGCTGGGATATCAATACTGGGTGTCAGCAAGGGAGTCGCTTTCTATGCGTTGGCGTTCTTACCTTTGGGTTTTTATGCTCTCCCAATAGCGGAAACAATTATGGGTGTAATAAGCGCCGCAACAATGGCGCTGCCGACAGGGAATTTTGTGTTCTATAGAAAATTGATCAACTGCGGAAAAGACCATGTAGAAGCGATAAGTATAATCTCCCGCATATGCGCCTTTACCGGGGCATTGGTAGCACTGATACAATACAGAACGATAAGCTGCATAATTATCGTGTTATCTACAATATTCATTCTGCTGTCCACCTATGTCTATTCAAGATACAAATTTGCGTCGGGAACAAAAAATTACAACAGACGCCCCGAACTCTGGGGAATAGTGGTGGACAACATCTCGCTGAATTATGCGCTGTCACAAGTTCAACATTGGATAGCGACCGGTTCAAAAGCTCACATAATCGTCACACCAGATGCTCTTGCGGCCCTCAGAAGCAGAACGGATGAAATATACCGGCGCATTGTAAAGAATGCCGGGCTTGTCCTGCCTGACGGAGCCGGGCTAATTTCTGCATTAAAACTTATCGGCACACCAATACAGGAGAGAATACCCGGCGTTGAGTTTACGGAGCATTTATGCGCAAGAGCCGCATACGAAGGGTGGAGCATTTGGTTTTTGGGCGGAGAACCTGGGATAGCCGAAAAAGCAAGTCAAATACTCTGCTCCAGATATGTGGGGCTCAAAGTCGCAGGAGTCTCTGATGGCTTTTTTAAAGCGGAAGAGACTGATGCTCTATGTGCAAAAATCAAAGACAGCGGAGCAAGAATTCTATTCGTCGGTTTGGGTGTGCCAAAACAAGAGTATTGGCTCGAAGAACATATTGAGGCGACAGGAGTTTCCGTAGGAATGGGAATCGGCGGCAGCATGGATGTCTTGTCAGGCAAACTTACCAGAGCTCCAAAGATATGGCAGAAAGTGGGAATGGAATGGCTCTATCGTGTAATTCAAGAACCATACCGTTGGAGGAGAATAATAAAACTGCCGGTATTTGTATTTTTTGCATTGCTGACCATGTTTCACATTGACAGGTACAAAAAGTAAATAGCTATAGGTAATTCTCTCTGGAAAAAATGAGAGAATAAGAGTATTTATAAGGGCTAATATATTTTGCCATACGAAGGGATGCATTAAAATGAAAATGGATAAACTTTTGAAACAGGCGCAGCGCATGCAGGCACAGATGGCATTAGCACAGGAAGAACTTGAAAAGACGATAATCGAGGGAGCTGCCGGAGGCGGCATGGTTAAGGCCACGGTGAACGGCCACGGTGATGTAGTTTCAGTTTCAATATCAAAAGAAGTTGTAAATCCCGAAGAAGTCGAAATGTTGGAAGATCTTGTTTTGAGCGCACTAAAAGATGCCATAGCAAAGAGCAAAGAAGCGGCCAACAATAAAATGAATTCTGTGACAGGCGGAATGGGCGGATTTCCCGGGCTGATGTAGAGGAACAAGCCTGTGTCCTTGCCTGATCCGGTACAAAAACTGATTAAATTTTGGAGCAAACTTCCCGGAGTAGGAGAGAAGTCTGCTCGTCGTATGGCTTTTTATGTTCTAAGCCAAGATCCGTTATGGGCAAGAGAGTTTGCGTCAGCCATACTTGAAATGACTGAAAAGATTCATCACTGCCCTATATGCGGCAATATAACGGACAAAGATCCCTGTTTGATATGCAGCGACCCTATGAGAAACAGAAAGATAATATGCGTTGTGGAGACAGATGAGGATTGCGTAGCTATTGAACAATCAGGAATATACAACGGTCTTTATCATGTACTGGGCGGACAGTTTTCGCCGCTTGATGACAGAGAAATACCGGAGGAAAGTCTGGAACGTCTGATTTTAAGAGTAAAAGAGCAGCATATTGAAGAACTTATACTGGCAACAGCGCCCAGAATAGAGGGCGACTTGACTGCCTTTGCAATACAGGAGGCATTCAAAGGGGTTCCTGTGAAAATATCGCGTTTGTCATACGGCCTGCCTGTCGGAGGAAGTATAGGGTTTGCTGACAGGGTTACATTGCATATGGCTATGGAGTCAAGAAACACAATGTTATAAAGATTATAAGACAAAGAAAGGTTGCTCGATTGATTTGCCAAGAGAAAAACAATATTTGAAAGGAGAATGTGCCGTGTCTGAATCAGGACTTTCCAGTGTCATGAAAAGATTGGTCAGAGCTGTTATGGTCTTTATTTGCGGAGCCGCAGGTTACCAAGTTTCAAAAATAATACTAGATCAGCAGTGGTGGCCGTCAATAACTATGATTCATCCGTTTTCAACAACAGTATTTATAATACTGTTCTCAGCTCTGATCGGCTTTATTCTTGCGCCTTTATTCTGGTTTGGCCTTATAAAGTTTGGACAGTTCTCTGAGTCAAAACTGCAGAATATGAGTGTATCCGACCTGATAGTAAGTTTGGTGGGGCTGATATTAGGTCTGCTGCTTGCAAACCTTATTGCACTGCCGATGTCAAGAATACCGGGCGGTGTAGGCGTATACGTCGCTATACTTCTCAATATAGCACTGGGATACCTGGGGCTGAGATTTTTCGCTCGCAGAAGAGATGATTTTTGGCATTTTATGACAAATCTCGGAGATATTAAGTTTAAACTGCCCAGAAAAAAGAAGGCGAAAGAGGGGGAGGAATCTTCGGAGGATGATAGTGAATTATCATCTGACTTTGAATACTCGGCTCCTAAAATTTTAGATACGAGTGCCATAATTGACGGGAGAATCCTTGATGTCGCGCAGACAGGGTTTTTGGAAGGAACGATAGTTCTGCCCAGGTTTATACTTGCAGAATTACAGGGAGTTGCGGATTCAACAGACCCACTCAGGAGAACCAGAGGCAGAAGAGGTCTGTCTGTAGTAACCGAGCTCCAAAAGATAAAGACTCTCACCATTGAAATACCGGAAACAACACTAAAAGATCTGGAGCGCGACAAGGTTGATGAAGCGTTGGTTGTCTTGGCAAGGCAAATAGGCGGTAAGGTTGTCACCACAGATTACAATCTTAACCAGATCGCCCAAATAGAAGGTGTGTCCGTACTTAACGTAAACGACCTCGCAAACTCTCTAAAACCAATGCTTTTACCGGGTGAAAACGTAGAGATAGATGTAATCAGAATAGGCAAGGAAAATCATCAGGGAATAGGTTATCTTGATGACGGGACGATGCTTGTCGTTGAGGACGGCTACAAACATATCGGAGAGCGCGTGAGGGTAACAGTCACATCGATGCTTCAAACTTCAGCCGGAAGAATGGTTTTCGGAAGAATTCGCCAGTAATGGATATTACTAAGCCGCCGACATGGTCTTTTCTTATAGTTGCAGGCGGTTCGGGAAGCCGTATGGGAGGATTGCCGAAGCAGTTTCGTACCCTCGGCGGTATGCCTGTTTGGAAATGGTCGGCAAAAATTGCCAATAGTATGTACGGTACAAGTGATATATCCGAATTAGTTATTGTTGTATCGGATAGTTACGCCGACAGGATTGCGGAGAACTGTGCCTTTACAATACCGACAAAGTGTGTTCGCGGCGGAAAAACACGCTCCGAATCTGTTATGAACGGATTAAAGATGTGCAGCGGGTCTCACGTGCTTGTTCACGATGCAGCCCGCCCTTTTCTTACAAAGGAACTTTGCCTTAAACTTATGGATAAGTGCCTATCTGTGGGTGCTGCCGTTCCGCTCCTTGAATCATCCGACTCTCTGAAATGTGTAGACGGTGAAACCGTAACCTGTATCGACAGATCAAAAATATACAGGACACAGACTCCGCAGGCTTTTGACAGGCTTTTACTGCTGGATGCGCTGAACAGTTGCGATGACACTCCTACTGATGACGCGTATGCGTGGACATTGAACGGAAATACGCTTGGCTATATAATCGGGGAAGAGAATAATTTTAAAATAACCACACGCTCCGACTGGGATCGGGCAAAATACATTGCCGGAGGTAACCGCATGCAAAGGACAGGTCACGGCTTTGATATTCACAAACTTGTTCCGAACCGTAAACTTATATTGGCTGGTGTTGAAATAAAAGATTCGCCCGTCGGCCTGTTGGGGCATTCTGACGCGGATGTGATATGCCACACTGTCATGGATGCAATGCTCGGAGCTGCTGGAGAACCTGATATTGGGACGCTATTTCCGGCATCGGATATCAAATGGAAAGATGCGGTAAGCACGGAGCTTCTTAAATATGTTGTCTCTCTGCTGCATGCAAAAGCATGGAGAATTGAGTGGGTAGATATCACTCTCATAGCCCAAACACCACGGCTTGGAAACATGGTGGAAAGCTTTAAAATAAGCTTATCAAAGTATATTGCTGAAGATGATTCCGAACGCAATGTAAATATAAAAATTAAATCCGGAGAAGAGTGCGGCAGTGTAGGACGATCTGAGTGTATCGTATGCCATGCCGTAGCCACGCTTTCAAAAAACTAAGTATATTAAAATATAAATAATTTGGGGGATTCATTTATGACAAATAAGTTTTCATCAGATAACAAGTTTGTGGCTTATCAAGGGTTCACGTTTGACGATGTGCTGCTTGTTCCCGGATACAGCGAAGTTGTACCGTCCGCGGTGAGTGTAGCAACATATCTTACACCGCAAATTAAGCTCAATGTCCCGATTTGCAGCGCAGCTATGGACACTGTCACGGAGGGACGTCTGGCAATCGCTCTTGCTCGTGAAGGCGGCATAGGCATTCTTCACAGAAATCTTCCTCTGGAACAGCAGGCAGTAGAAGTTGACAAGGTTAAACGTTCCGAGTCCGGCGTTATAGTGGATCCATTTTATCGTCATCCCGAAGAAAGCGTAAGAGAGGCCGTTGCGCTCATGGAGCATTACCATATTTCTGGTGTGCCTGTTGTTGATAAAAATGTGCGGCTGGTTGGCATTATAACAAACAGGGACCTCAGGTTTGTCACAAACTTGGATCAGCCTATATCCAACATTATGACAAAAGACAATCTGATTACAGCTCCCCTCGGAACAACGCTTGAAGACGCCAAAAATATACTTATGGGAACAAAAGTAGAAAAACTGCCCATAGTTGATAAGGACGGAAAACTCAAGGGGCTAATCACAATAAAAGACATACTCAAAGCGAAGGCCTTTCCGAACAGTACAAAGGACGACCACGGACGTCTCAGAGCCGGTGCTGCTATAGGTGTCGGCGCAGACTCCATGGACAGAGCCGAAGCTCTCGTTAAGGCCGGGGTGGATGTAATAATTGTAGACACTGCTCACGGACATTCAAAAATGGTTATAGACACCGTTAAAAAGCTTCGCGGGCTCTACCCATCACTTCCTCTGATAGGCGGAAATATTGCGACGAAAGAAGCAGCCGAGGCTCTTATTGCCGCAGGCGCGGACGGAGTCAAGGTCGGGATTGGCCCAGGTTCCATATGCACGACAAGAATTGTTGCCGGCATAGGTGTGCCTCAGGTCGCGGCTGTAATGAACGTTTCTGAGGCGGCTCACAAACTCGGCAAGACGGTAATTGCGGACGGCGGAATAAGATATTCCGGTGATATTGTAAAAGCTCTTGCGGCCGGAGCGGATGTAGTAATGATAGGTTCTCTCTTTGCAGGTACAGAGGAGAGCCCAGGAGAAGCCGTAATATATAAAGGCAGATCGTTCAAGAGCTACAGAGGAATGGGCTCATTGGGCGCTATGAAGGGCGGATGCAGCAAAGACCGCTACTTCCAGGAGGGCGCAAGCGAAGACAAGCTTGTACCGGAAGGAATAGAGGGAATGGTTCCGCACAAGGGCCCCATCTCAGGAGTTATCTACCAGATGGTGGGCGGCATACGTGCAGGAATGGGATATGTCGGGGCGCCTGACATTGACGCACTGCACAGCAATTCTAAATTTGTACAGGTAACATCCGCATCAATGAAGGAAAGCCACCCTCACGATGTAGTAATAACAAAAGAAGCACCGAATTATTGGGCTGAGTAACATAATAGTGTTGACATATCAAAAAATCAGAGTATAATATCTTCTCGTTGGGCGGCTAGTTCAGAGGTAGAACGCTACCTTGACA
>CAZBYL010000030.1:0-28881 GCA_964496275.1 uncultured Synergistaceae bacterium
GAAAATGTTATGGATAACGGAGAATTCTGCATTTTAAAAATAACAAAGTAGGTTTTCCGCCACTGCATGGCGGTCTGTTTAACTTAAACTAAAAATCAGGAGGGTTTTACTATGAAAAAGAATCTTTGTTTTGCGTTAGCCACACTTATGGCATTTGCGGTCAGCTTTATCTCATCAGCGGCATTTGCCGCTCCGCAGGATCTCAAAATAGGAGCCAATAAGGTCGGCAGCACTTGGTATGTCCAGGCCGCGTGCATTGCCGATGTTGTCAAAAAAGCGAATCCTGACATGAAAATCGACGCAGCTCCGATAGCCGGCGGCATCGGAAACTTGAAGCTCCTGGGAAAAGGGCAGATGAACATAGCCCTCACAATGGACAACAACAACCTTTGGGCATATAACGGCAAAGTTATGTTTGAAAAACCGATAAAGAACCTCCGCGCTCTCGTGGGCGGCATGGACCAGTTCTATGTCGGCATAGCGGTGCGCCGCGGCAGCGGAATCAAGTCTCTTGAAGATGTTGCGAAGAACAAGCAGAAAATTCGCCTGATGACAGTACAGCGCGGAACAACAGGCGAAGCCTCTGCGGCACATGTTCTTGAAGCCTGCGGCTTGAGCTATGATGACATAAAGGCATGGGGCGGAAGCGTGGAGCACACGGACTTTGAAGCCATTACAAACGCTATAAAAGACGGACGCTGCGATGTCTTTATTCAGGCTCTCTCAAAGGGACACCCCACCTTCACGGAGCTTGCGGTCCTCGGCAAAATAGACCTTATCGATGTTTCAAAGGCATCCCTTAAGGCAATGGGCAAATATGGATACTCGGAATCAGTCCTTCCGAAAAACAGCTTCAAAGGACAGGGCAAAGACCTCACCCTTCCCGGCTACAGAACAACTCTTACAGTAACGGACAAAATGGACGACACAACAGCATACAAAATAACAAAGGCAGTTGTTGAAGGAAAAGACGCGCTCATCAAAGGACACAAAGCATTTGAACCGTTCAATCCCGCAAAAGCATGGGCTCCCGAAAATCTCGGCGGCATCCCTCTCCACCCGGGCGCAATCAAGTATTACAAAGAAAAGGGACTTATGAAATAAACTTTCGCACACATCAGGTTGCAATGGCGAAAGACTTGTTCTTTCGCCATTTTTAGAATGTTTTTACGGAAAGGGTGACTTTTTTTGGATAATGTACGCAGCAAACTTTCCTTCTTTGTAGCCCTGTGCTGGCTTGCTGGACAAATATACGTCGCGTTCGCACCTGTTCCGGGAATGGTGATATGCCCTCTGCATGTTGCGTTTACCCTGCTGCTCGTCTTTCTCAATAAACCGTTCATAAAGGAAAAACCGCTGCTCTCGGCGGCGGTAGACGGCGGATGTTTCGCAGTTGTTTTAGCATACATGGCGTACGTGGTTTACTACGCAGACAGGATAGTAACAAGAGTCCCCTTTGTGGATGAACTATTGTTTGCGGATTTCTTCTTTGGGATAGCACTTGTCTTGCTCCTGATGGAAGGCGGGCGGCGCTATCTCGGTTGGTCAATGTCTATGATTGCCGCTGTTTTCATCGCCTACAGCTTTTTCGGAAAAAATCTGCCCGGCATATTGGGACACTCCGGAGTTGACCTCATAAGCTTCATAGAAAATCAGATCATGATGTCAGGCGGCATTTTCTCAAGCCCGATATCTGCATCTGCGGGAACAATCTTCTACTTCATGATTTTCGGAGCGTTTCTTGCGGCAACACCTGCCGGCAAACTTTTTGTGGCAATGGCAAAATATTCAACCAGAAATTCAATAGGCGGAGCAGGCAAAGCATCCATACTCGCATCGGGACTCTTCGGAATGATCAGCGGAAGCGCGGCGGCAAACGTCGCGTCAGTCGGAATCATCACCTATCCTATGATGGAAAAGGGCGGGTTCAAACCTGTGTTCAGCGCAGCGCTCCTTGCCACGGCAGGCACAGGCGGACAGCTCATCCCGCCGGTAATGGGCGCATCGGCATTTATCATGGCGGACATGATTGGGATTTCGTACTTTAAAATCATCGTATGCGCGATACTGCCGGCAGTCCTTTATGTCGGATCCCTTCTTTGGGAAGTACACCTTGAGGCTTGCAAACAGGACATAAAGCCTATACCTGTTGATCCCAAAGAGCTGCTCGCCACAATAAAAAGCTTCAGCCACCTAGTGCTCCCGATAGTTGTGCTCGTAGCTCTTATTGCGATAGGCCGCTCGCTTATGTTTGCCGCACTTGTCTCCACTGTTGTTCTTATCGCTCTCTGCCAGATAAGAAGCGACACAAGACTCTCTTTCAAAGAAATAATAGGCATGTCTGTAGACGGCACAAAAGCATCCGTAATAGTGGCTCTTCCCTGTGCACTGGCCGGAATAGTAATCGGTGAGGTTGTATTCACAGGGCTCGGGCTGCGTTTCAGCGCCGTCATAGCATCCTTCTCGGCGAACAGCATGATAATAGCCCTGCTCCTCTCCACTGTCATGATAATAATTATGGGTATGGGAATGCCTACAAGCGCGGCTTACATCATGAGCGCGGTTCTCCTGGCTCCTGCAATGCAGAATCTGGGCATCGAAGCCATAGTCGCTCACATGTTCATCTTCTACTTCGCCAACATGTCCATGATAACCCCGCCTGTTGCGATAGCCTCCTACACTGCGGCGGGCATTGCAAAGACCGGACTTTGGGAAACAGGCATAGAAGCTGTGCGCCTTGCTCTTGTCCTCTTCCTCATTCCCTTTGTCTTTGTCTACAGCCCCGCTCTTCTGGGAATAGGAAGTCTGCACTCCATCGCGTGGGTGTTCTTCACCTGTTCCGCCGGTATCGTCGGGCTTGGCATCGGCATCATCGGCTACTGGCGCATGAACCTTTCAAAAGCTCTGCGCGCAGCCTTCATAATAGCCGCTCTGCTGCTTATAATACCGGAACTGATCACCGACATAATAGGCCTAGGCAGCCTTGTCCTGCTTATGATGTACGTGTTTAAAAGATCGAAATCCGCCGCTGTCGCGGTGTAGAAGATTTTTCATGAAACAAAAAGAACCCTGCTTCGTGCCAATGCGTGCGAAGCAGGGTTCTTTTCGTTTCATGTGTTTTGTTATTTTCCATCAATGTAATGTAGAGAAAGTATGTCGTCTGCGATGCCGCAAATAAGCGCGTGATATAATTTCTCCATAGTTCTAATATAATATCCGCTCCATTATTTTGTATGGGGGTGATTGTATGGAGGAGCATGTCAGAGCGATAGAGAGAGTTTTTGATTTGATGGAGCTTCTTGCTCAGGCTCAGGAGCCTATGGCGCTTACGGACATAGTCAGAGAGAGCGGTATGAGCAAGACGACGGTGTTTCGGCTTCTTCAGACTATGTGCAGACGCTGTTACGCAGAGAAGAACAAAGACGGACGTTATTCCATCGGACCGAAGCTTATAGAGGCGGCGAGCTGCCATATCAATGGGTTGGAGCTGCAGACGGAGTCGAGGCCGGTGCTGGCTGAGCTGCGTCGGAAGCTCAATCTTTCGGTTCATCTCGGGATTTTGGACGGCAACGAAATTGTATATTTGGAGAAGATGGATATTTATCCGACTATGAGGCTTTATACTCAGGTCGGCTATCGTTCGCCCGCTTATTGTTCGTCCATGGGAAAGTGTCTGCTCTCATGCCTTTCGGGTACGGAGCTTAACAAGGCTATGTACGCCTGTCCTTTTGAACGGTTCACACCTCACACAATGACAAATTTCAACGATTTTAAAAAGATGCTGAAAATCGTGCGCGAAAGAGGCTGGGCGATGGACGACCAGGAATATTTGCTTGAGCACAGGTGCGTAGGCGCGCCGGTATTCGACTATAGGGGAGATGCCATAGCGTCTGTCAGCGCCAGCGGAACAACGGCGGAGATTACTGACGAACGGCTGCCTCACATCATAGAAGAGGTCAAGCTTGCGGCAGGGCTGCTTTCGCAAAGAATGGGCTATACAGGACAATAAAAGCAGACCCCAAAAGCCGAGGTCTGCCTTATGTGTCTCTTTTATCGCTGCCGCGTCACTCTACTTCAGTATATTTTTGAGCACGAGAGATTTGGTGCGGGTCATTTCGTCAAAGGTTGACATTACTCCCTCTGTTCCGATACCGGAGAACTTGTAGCCTCCGAAGGGCATTTCAAAACTGCGGAAGAAGCTGGCTCCGTTTATAACGGAACCGCCGCATTCCAGAGCATTCGCGACGCTGAAAGCTTCTTTCATGTCTTTCGTAAATACGCATCCGCACAGACCGAACTTTGAGCTGTTTGCTATTTCTACAGCCTCTTCTGCCGTATCAAAAGTTATGATGGGAACGACGGGCCCGAATATTTCCATATCCTTTGCGACATCGGCGCTCTTTGGGACGTTGATAATTACAGTCGGCTCGTAGAACGCGCCATTGCGTTTTCCGCCGAGGATTATCTTTCCACCCTGCTCAACGGTCAGCTCGACCTGCTTTTCCACCTCTTTCGCAGCCTTTTCACTGATGAGGCATCCGAGTCTGGTATCTTCATCCTGCGGCATTCCGACTTTAATCTTTTTTATTTTTTCGACTGCAAGAGCAGCGAACTTCTCCGCAACATTTTTATGGACAAGGAAACGTTTTGACGCGCAGCAAACCTGACCCGTGTTGTACATGCGCCCCCAGAGCAATTCATCCGCCGCAAGTTCGATGTCCGCATCTTCCAGCACGATAAACGCGTCGTTTCCGCCCAGTTCGAGAGCGACATGAGCAAGATTCTTCGCCGCATGTCCGGCAGTCTCTATTCCGACTTCCGTCGAGCCGGTGAGTGTGATGAGGTCAACACCGGGGTGTGAGCAGAGAGCGTTGCCAACAGTCGAGCCGCGTCCGGTCACTATCTGAACGGCTCCGTCAGTCACTCCCGCTTCCGCGAGGAGTTTCGTGAGCATGCAGAGCGTGAGCGGGTTGTCCGTTGACGGCTTTACGATCGCGGCATTCCCCGCAAGAAGTGCAGGGGCTACTTTCTGGTCAAACAGGTCACATGGGAAGTTGAACGGAATAACGCATACGACGACACCGACCGGCTCTCTTTGCGTAATCAGAATATTCTTCTCCTGTCCGGCTTCAAGCCCGGACGGAATCACTTCGTCATAGAGATGCTTTGCTTTTTCGCTGAATGCTTCAAATGAGATGAAGATGTTTCCTATCTCCGCTCTTGCCTCAACTATCGGTTTTCCCGTTTCCGCGGACAGAGTCTGAGCCAGAGCTTCCTTATTCTCTTCCACGAGCACAAGGAACTTCTTCATTATCTCCGCTCTTTTGTAGACGGGAACCTTTGCCCACTCCTTCTGTGCCGCTTTAGCGCATGTCACGGCTCTGTCCACGTCCTCGCAGGTGGCGGCGGGAACCGTGTCTATCACTGCTCCCGTTGCTGGGTTGGTTACTTCTATGACCTTGCCGTCAGATGAACAGGCTTTTTTGCCGTTAATTATCATTTTCATATTGTTTTCCTCCCAATCTATTTTCTGTTTTTAATCTGTAAATGCGGTGAAGGAGAGCATCAACCCGCCGCAGGTATTGTTGTTGTCGCTTTCAAAGCCGTATTCTCCGAATGTGAATTCGACTATGAAGGGCACTCTGTCGGCCTCTTTCTTCAGTGCCTCAGCAACTTCTCCGATTCTGTCTTCTATGCCTGCGCGTCTGCCTCCGCAGTGTACAAGGTGGTACGCAAGCGGCTTTGTTCCCGCTTTTGTTTTAAGTTCTCTCATTGTTTCGCTTACCGATGAAATGAGTTCGTCAACAGTGGCTTCCATTCTTATGACGCAGGTTTTTTCCGCCAGATTGTTGCCGACTGCCATAGAGCCGTCCTCATTGCCGTTCATTGGGTGGCGTATGGCGATAAGATCCCCGAGCCTGTCTTTTACGCCGAGCGGTGAGAGTACGCATGTGACAAGGAGATTGCCTCCGGTAACAGCCTCTTTTCCGCAGCCGAGCCATTTGGCGAACTTCTCTGTGGCAGGCTCGCCGTCTATCTCAACGAGTGTTCTGTTTCCCGATACTTTTGTGATGACGCCGAAGTCTTCCGTCTCGCGGTAAGCTCCGGTAAATACATTTGTAATCTTAATATCGCCGTAGAAAAATACCGCGACTGCTCCGTCCGCAAAATTCTTATCGCCGCAGTACAGTTTCCAATCTCCGGAAATGGAGTTATCCGCAGCACTTCCTCCGAAGAAGGGAACTCGTCCTATCACCGAACTTATGCCCTTAAGATAAAATTCTTCCTCTGCGGGAGATGCCGCCATATAGAAGAAGTTTGGAGCGGTGTCCATACCGGCCGCTTCCATCGCGGCAACGGCAATATTGCGTCCCGTTTCAAAGGGATCCGCACCTCTCTCAGATGCGGCGGCTCCGATTTTCATTTCGGGGTCGGACAATGCCATGACGCCTACAAAACCGTCATCGGAGGAGACAAAACCTTCAGGTGTTATTATTCCGGTAAAAGAAGTGTTTCCGAATGCGGGAACACCGGGCAGAGCCTCTTCCACTCCTGCCATCATGTCCGCAATATCATACCCGCAGCTTCCGTAGACAAAAGCCGCTCCGACGTTACTAAGTCCTGCCGCAGATGCAAGAGCCGCCTCTTTTCCCGCGGCTTTCGCGTTTTTGAGTACACTGGAACCTACATTGGCTTTCAACATAAAAATACCTCCTCTGCACACGGCAAATTTGTATTATCAGTAAATTGAGAATTATAACTACCTATCAATATAAATATATATCTTAGTAAATAAAAAACAACCTTTCTGTTCCGTATAACAGAACATATGTTCCGCTGTACGGAACAAGCTAAATCCTTGTCGGAACGGTTCAGTCGGACGGGGTAAAAAGCCTGCCGTCTCTGCGTCTCGCAGCAAGCATAATGCGGCTCTCCATGTATCATGTCCGGACACACGAATGCGATATAAACGGGAAACAGTATGCAGGAAGGGAATGTAATATTTGAACTACACAAAATGTGCAGTAAAAAAAACAGCTTAGCCCTGTCGTACTAAGGGTTAAGCTGTTTTTAGCCCGGTGAAAACTGCAAAAGTCATAAGGCTGTCTGCCGCAGCAGATTACATCCTGTGCGGCACGATAATCGCCCCGCTCTTATAGGAATGAAGGTTCTTCCCCTTGCCGCGATACATCACAATCTCGCAGTGAGCGTGGTTTCAACAATACTTATAGCGGTTATGCTTCTGTATTTTAGGAAAACCGCAAATAGAGCGGCGGTTTAGCAGCTAAGCGGCAGACTTTAGTACAAAAAACTCCCCATGCGAATACACGGGGAGTTTTTAAGTTATATTTTCGGTTTTTTGTTTTTCGTCTTGAGTTTTTGCTTTTGTGCGGTCCTGAAGCAGAGAAAAAATTTGTACCCCGCATTATTGTTTTTAATTGAACAAGTCCATCAGGCTGAATCCGTTTATGTTGTCTATGGATGAGTCGCCCTTGTGGATGCGGAGCTTTTTGTATTTGGCGTCTGTAGCGGTTTCGTTGAGTTTCGCTGCGTAGAAGGTGAGACCTCCGCCTTTTACCGGGCACACGGTGGAGCCGTTTTCTGCCTGTTTGCGTGATTCGAGTTTTTCTCTGTTTTTATCAAGCAGGAAGTTTGAGAGACCTAGCCCCGTCTCTGTTTTGTATGCCATGGACGCGCTTTCGAGTTCGCGCACCTTGCCGGATACGAATATTATTCTCATACTGCGTCCATGCAGGCTCGCTCCGTAGCTCCATATTTCGGCGGATTTTTCGGCAAGTATGGATTTGCCTCCGACTTTTGTAAATACTTTTTCGTCGGGACGTCCGAGTTTGTTTTTAACTTCTTCTTTTGTGTCGCCGAGGCTGATTGGGCCGAGGGATTTTCCCGGTATTATTACAAGTTTCGGGTTTGTCGGGTATCCGAGCATGGCTTTTGCGGCAGATGCGGCATGTTTGCCGCGCATGTCGTCCGGTGCGAGTTTATCAAAGGCGGCAAAGGCGGATATTGCTTCTTCCCATGCCGAGAGACGCATGAGCTGAACGGCTGAGGCAAAGACCTCTTCCGGATTTTTTTGCAGCAGCGCAAGGGAGAGCAGCGCGGATGCGGCTGTCTCTCTGTCGTTTGCTTTGAGGGCTGCTTTTGCCATGAAGCTCCACACTTCCTGATTTTTATGGTCATGTTTGGAGGCCTCTTTCAGCGCTGCGAGAGCTTTTTCATATTCGCCCTTTTCCATGTAGAGCCAGCCGAGGCGAAGGAGAGCCTTCACGTCGTGGGGCATGATTTTGAGGTGCTCTTCGTAGCGTGATATGGCTTCGTCTCTCTTACCTGTCTTTTCGAGGCAGAAGGCTATCTGATAGATAACGTCCTTGCGCTCGGGGCGGAGTTTTAGAACTTTGAGGTAGAGTTCTCCCGCCTCAAAATATTTTTCCTGTTTCATGAGAGCTGTCGCTCTTTGGTGATATTTTTCGGGCAGTACGTTGGTTCTGTAGTACCAGAAGGTGCCGCCCACAAATGCGAGAAGTATTATTATTGCGATTGCGATAAAGACAGAGCGGGGCACGGGGGGACGAGGCTCCTTTTTGAGAGCCCACTGACGCTCTTCCTCCGTAGCTCCTATCTGTTCTTCGGGAACTATTTCGGGGCAGGTAACTTTTTCATCTATTTTGTTAGTCTCAGACATTTACAAAGACACGATCCTCTCTATGATAAGCAGACTGATTCTTCAATCAGGCAAAAAACACAAACTTTCTGATGTTAAATTGTACCAGATATAAGCCCTTTTGCTATGGAAATTTTGCCTTAAAAAGTATAATCTTTTATAAACAAGATAAAAATCGGAGGAATTTGCTTGCGGCTCGAATTTAAGGATATAGATATCGACCACGTTAAGACATATATGCAGCACTGGTCACAGACAGATCAGCGGGCATCCGACTACAGCTTTCCGATTTTGTGGGGCTGGGCTTCGGACTATGGCTATCAGTCCGCGCCGGATAAGGAGACGGACCTCTGCTGGATACGCCAGACGGTTCCGGGACTGTATAACTTGGCGCCGATAGGCAGATGGCACAGAGACGACTGGGCACATCTCATTGAGGAGCGTTACGGCAAGAATTCGGAGTTCTATCTCGTGCCCGAACGTCTGCTCGATATTTGGCGCGCTCAGTTCGGCGGCAGTATGGAAATTGAGGAAGACAGGGGCAACTGGGAGTATCTTTATAATATTAAGGATTTGGCTACGCTTTCGGGAAACAGATACATGAAGAAGAGGAATAGGGTAAATCAGTTCCGGCGCACCTATGATTACACTTATAAAAAAATAACAAACGAGATAGCGGCGGAAGTCACGGATTTTCAGCAGAGCTGGTGTCAGGCCAATAATTGTGCGGAAACTCCGGGGCTTGTGCAGGAAAATCACGGTATTCAGAGGATTTTGCAGAACTGGGATAGGATTCCGCACCTGCGCGGCGGCGTGATTTTTGTGGGAGAAGAGATTGCCGCATACACAATAGGAGAGCTCGCCGATGATATGCTTGTGGTTCATTTTGAGAAGGCGAGCCTCGAGTACAACGCGGGATATCAGGCCATAAACAAGGAGTTCCTCTCTCACATGCTGGAGGATCACCCCGAGCTGAAGGTTGTAAACAGAGAAGAGGACATGAACGACCCAGGGCTGCGCGAGGCAAAGATGTCCTACCTTCCGACGGGATTTATAAAAAAATATCATGTAAAAGTGAGCCTTTAACAGGCTCACTTTTTTATATCTGAGTGGCTATTTCCCTGCACATTTTCTGAATCTGAGGCACGAGAGTCTGCCCCGATTCTTCGGAAAATCTGAGAGCCGGACCGGCTACGGAGAATGAAAACTCAATGTCCCCGCGCCTGTTGAATATCGGTACAGCTATGGAGAAAATACCCTCTTCCCTGTCTCCGTGGCTTACTGCATACCCGAGGGAGCGCACCTTAGAGAGCTCTTCCTTGAGCTTTTCCGGGTCGCACAGAGTGGTGGGAGTGATGGGGTGAGCCTTTGCCAGTTCACGTTCTATGACGTCCTCGCCGAGAAACGCCAAGAGCGCCCTGCCGCCCGCACCTGTCCAAAGGGGCATTCTGTCCCCGACACGCATGACGCAGCGCATACTGAGCAGACTTTCCACATGCTCAAAGCAGACGCGATAATCCTCCACAACACCGTACAGCGATACTGCCTCTTTTGTCTCGTCCCTTATTTGCTTCATGTAAGGATATATTATCTGCTGCGGGCGAAAGTTCACTTTTGCAATGCTTCCGAGCAGATAAAGCTGATTTCCCAAGGAATAGCTCCTGTCACTGTGACGGCGGAGCATATTCAAATTTTCCAACGTACCGGCAAGCCGCAGCGTGGTGGTTATCGGCAGTTTTATCCTCTCAGCCAGCTCACTCAGAGTGAGTTTGTAATCATCTCTGGTGAACGCCTTTAATATGGAGAAGGCTCTGTCTACCGAGCGAACACTATCTTCTTTCATACTCTGGACACCTCACAAAATTCCGACACACGGAACATTTGACCATGTTACGGCATATTTTTGTTATAATACATAAAGTGAAACCAAAATGCAAGAGCGGAATGAGCCGTTGTTATAATTTGCGTTCTCTTTGCAGCAGGGTGTCTGCCGTGTATATGGCAAGGGCGGTCCAGATGAAGGCGAATGTGACGACGCGCGAGGGGCGTAGCTGCTCGCCGTAGACGAGAGTGCCTATCAGGAAGGTGAGCGTAGGAGAAGCATACTGTATGAATCCCGCCATAGAGAGGGGAATTCGTCTCAGAGCGTATGCAAAGAGAGCCAAGGGAATGTTTGTCACTACGCCGCTTACCACGAGCAGAAGAACGGTAAACGCGTCATAGGGGAAGTTCGCCGCTCCGCTGCTTTGCATCATAATAAGCCACGCAACGGCAAACGGAGTAGCCACGGCGGTCTCTATGAACAGACCCACCATCGAGTCCACTCGCACAACTTTTTTTATCACTCCGTACAGGCAGAAAGAGGCGGCAAGAGCAAGCGATATGTATGGCAGATGTCCTACGGAGAAAACTTCTATGCACACACCTATAACGGCGAGAGCGACCGCGCACCATTTGGCGCGGCTGAGTTTTTCACGGAATACCGCCATGCCGAAGAGTATGCTCATGAGCGGATTTATGAAGTAGCCGAGGCTTGTTTCAAGTATCATGCCGTTGTTGACGGCCCATATAAAGAGCCCCCAGTTGAAGGTTATCGCAACGCTTGCCGCAGTGAGCATGAGCAGAGTTTTGTGGTCGCGTCTTATTATCTCCCGGGCGCTGCTCCACTTTTTTTCCGCCGCAACAACAATGAGGGCGACGACCATAGACCATGCGATTCTGTGGGCGAGTATCTCCATGGAATCCAGATGCTCCATCGCTTTCCAATATATCGGCAGTATTCCCCAAAAGACGTAGGCGCAAAGAAGCAGCAGCGCACCCTTTTTTTCCTCGCTCACGGCATCATCTCCAAGTTTTTCCTGACTTCACGTAGTATTCTGTAGGCATAATTCAGTGTATTATACATCTTTCATGTGATATTATTGGCTTACACTTGTAATTCTGTTGGTATTCGTATTTTATCTTTTTTGTAGGGGCGTGGTAATAATGAAGCTGAAGGATTTTCTTCGAAATGAAGTTAAACCGGCTTTGGGCTGTACCGAACCGGGGGCAGTGGCTCTTGCAGTGGCAAGGGCGTGCGATGAGCTGGCCGACCGGGAGTACGTCGCTTCCGTGCGCGTCACGGTGAGCTCGAGCATATATAAGAACGGTATGGCTGTGGGTATTCCGGGCACAAACGGCGCACGCGGAAACGCCATAGCGGCGGCTCTCGGCGCAATCTGCGGACGCTCCGACCTGGGGCTTGAAGTCCTGCGCGAGAGCACCAAAGAGGACGTAGACAAAGCGCGTCAATGGGTCAAGGATGAGAGGGTCACAATATACTGCGACCCGGACAGAAACGGAGTTTATGTTCTTGCATCCGTATTCACTCCCGAGCACAAATCTGTCTGCCTCGTGGAGGAAAAACACTCAAATATTGCAAAAGTCATAGTGGACGGCACAACGGTTTTTGAAACAGAAAAGAGCAAATCATCGGGCGATGGGTATGCGGACGACGGATTTGCCCCCGTATTGACGGACGCTCTTGTGATGATAGATGAAATGGACAGCGAGGACGAAGCCTTTCTCCTGGAAGGCGTTCGCATGAATATGGCCGTGGCGGAGGGCGGATTCAAGCCCAGATCCGAGTGCTCGGCATGCGGCGTGTGCGTACAGGGAAGCAAATTCGGGCTGGCACTCAGAGATATGGCAAAAGACAGCGGAGACAACGATATATCCATAGTTATAAGAAGCACCTGCGCCGCTGCTGCCGATGCCCGTATGTCGGGAATCCTCATGCCGGTAATGAGCAGCGCGGGAAGCGGCAACCACGGAATAGCGGCCATACTGCCCGCAGCAATTCTGAGCAAACACTTGGGACGCAGCGACAGAGAGACCGCAAAGGCTATCGCGGTGAGCCACATTGCCACAAGCTTTGTAAAGCGCAGTCTTGGACGCCTATCCCCGGTATGCGGCTGCTCCGTTGCGGCGGGAGCCGGAGCTGCGGCAGGCATGACATACGCTCTCGGCGGAGATTCCGAGCAAATTGCGACGGCAATGAGCCTTCTTCTGTCAGACTTGGCCGGAATGCTTTGTGACGGGGCAAAAGAGAGCTGCGCGCTCAAAGTGAGCTCCGCCGCCTCGGAAGCATATTACGCGGCAAAGTGGGCTATGGCAGGGCAAAAGCTCTGTGTGCCCCAGGGAGTTTTCGGCGAGACTATAGAAGAGACTGTGGAGAACGTCGGACGCGTGACAAAAGAGGGTATGAAAACCGTCGATCGCGTGATGATAGACATTCTGGACAAACGCCACAGACCTGCGATGGAAAATTTATAATTCGGCTGATTGAACGAAAAATTTTTTCCGTTATATAAAATGTGGGGCTGCCGAAACGGCAGCCCCACATTTTTATCTCTTAGTTCTGGTGTGCTTTTGCGATGATGTCGCGGATTATCTCGTTGCCCTTGGGAGTCATGCGGGCAATCTCGTCAAGATCTTCCTTTGAGAAAGAAGAAAAATCAAACTTAGCGCGTTTGAGTATTGCTGTGCCGATGTGATGCACTGCTTCCTTGTTCTTCTTGTAAATACGCTCCTCAAGCCTCTTCATCTTCTCGTCGAGTTCTTTCATAAGAATCTCGGGGCTCCTGCGAATACGTCTTGGTGTTCCGTCTGCCTTCTTTTTTGCCATAATTACCATTCCCTCCATGTTATATGTGTACATAAGTAAATTTTGTCACACAAGTTTCAATAAATCATTGTAGAATTATAGAGCCTTACCCTGTCAATGTAAAGACTTAACAAACCACAAACCGCATATTTCATATTACTTTATGGCTCAAATATTTTTTATACAGTTTATGCGGTTTCTGCTATTCGACAGAGAGTGTGCCTTACGCAACCACAAATTAACAGAAACTTAGACAATATTTCCTCTGCTGAAGCCATGGTTAGAAGAAACTCATCAAAGCGGATCTGTCCAACTATCCTTATACATCTATAGAACTAACATGAGTTTCAGCAGAAAGATGTCAACTAACCTATAATATATCACATAATCGACAAACTGCATTAAGCAAAAATACAAATATTTTGTGCAATATAACAGGCAGAGGAATATTCTCAGCTGAATTTGAAATAAATACGTGATTAGCAGAGCAAGACAGATGATAGATAGAGCTCATTTTTCGCCTCTTGCATACAGGGATTAAACTCTTCCATAACTTTTACTAAGAATCCATTAAATAGTATCCCGGCTTTACATATTCTTTAACTATTATGGGTTTCTGCATCAGAGCACGAATATGCCGTAAGAAGAAAAGCGACTTTGTGCAAAATAGGGCAAATATCCCTATTATAGAACACTTTTTCTTTTTAAAAACTTTACGCCCTCCCACCAGAAAGAGGCGGCCGAAGCAACAAGCATAGAGAAGAAAAATTCTCCGACTGTGAGAGGAAGAAGTCTGGCGGCCGCTGCAAACGCCGGCACGTAGGAGATCAGCATAAGCCCGCCCAGCACAGCAAAATTTATCAGGCAGGGGACGGGGTCAAACGAAGCATCAGCTCTCCGCGCAAAGGCATGTTCGCTGTCTGAACGGTTCACATACACGAGGAAGAGATTCGACATAACGAGCACGGAAAGAAAGAAAGTTCGTGCGTGTTCCGCGCCGCCGCGCGGCAGCAGGATATAGTAAGAGCCGAACGCAGCGGCGAATATCACAAGCCCCTGCATAAGAGCCTTGGCCAAAATCTCTCTTGTAACGATGGAGGAATCGACATCCCGCGGAGGACGGCGCATAATATCGGACTCTGCCGGCTGGCGCTCAAAGACAACTGAACAGGTGGGGTCTATTATCAGCTCAAGAAGGACAACATGGACAGGCATAAGAAGAGTCGGCATTCCGAGAAGGGGGGCCGCAAGAGCCGAGAGAGCTATTGGAATGTGAATGACAAGCACATACTCCATAGCCTTTCGGATATTATCGTAAATTCGCCTTCCGTCTCTCACCGTTTCGACTATGGTCGCAAAATCGTCATTCAAAAGCACCATATCGGCGGCCTCGCGCGCGACTTCCGTTCCGCGCCCGCCCATTGCAATTCCTATATCCGCATATTTGAGAGCGGGCGCATCATTGACACCGTCTCCCGTCATTGCAACAACCTCTTTCGCGTCACGAAATGCCTGAACAATTCTCATCTTCTGCCTCGGAAGTATTCTTGAAAAAATTGTGACGTGCTTCAGTCTATCTATAAGTTCATTATGGTCAAGCTCTTCCAACTCATATCCTGTGATAATTTCATGTTCTGGCCGCCCCGCAGCGTCAATTCCGACCTCATGGGCTATCTTATGAGCGGTCGCGCTGTTATCTCCCGTAATCATAGCCACCCTGATACCGGCGCTGCGGCAGGCTTCTATTGATGCGGGAACGCTCTTTCTCGGCGGGTCCATAAATGCGGCAAGCCCGACAAGCTCAAGACTGCAATCTGAGAGCTTTTCCGGAGACGCACCCGAAAAACGGCAGAGAGCCACGGCAAGAACGCGGCAGCCGGTATCGGACAGACGTTTCTGCTCATTCTCCGCAGCAGCCAGCTCTGCGGGAGAAAGTGCGCACAGGGGAAAAATATTTTCCGGCGAGCCCTTTGCCGCCAACAGAGACGAGCTGCCATCCTCCCACACGTGCCCCATCATTCTCGCTTCCGAAGAAAACGGGTACTCATGCAGCAGAGTGCGCCCCTGTATTCTCTCCACGTCAGCCCCGCACTCACACGCCCGATTCACAAGAGCCCGCTCCATTGGGTCGTATGGGTTCGTCTCCGATGCCATCACGGACGCCTCAAGCAGAGTGCGCTCATCGCAGCCGCAAAGGGGCACAAGCTCGCGCAGAGCCATTCTGTTCTCCGTCAAGGTTCCCGTCTTATCCACGCAAAGCACCGTGACCGCTCCCAACGTCTCGACAGATGGGATACGCCGTATAAGCGCGCTTCTGCCCGCAAGCCGCCATGCTCCCATAGCAAGAAATACCGTCAGAATAACGGGAAATTCCTCCGGAATAGTCGCCATCGCCAATGTGATACCGGAAAGTGCGGCCTCCGTGAACCGCGCTCCGTTCAAAAGAGTTGCCGCGACAACGAGCAGCATCATGATAAGACTGAAAAACGAACAGCTCCGCACCAGCCGCCCAGTCTGCTTCTCAAGCGGAGTCGGCCTGTCCGGCGCACCTGCGACATCGGCTCCTATCTTCCCATACTCGGTATCAAGCCCCGTTGCGCAAACACGCAGTACGGCACGCCCCGCAACGACGCCAGTTCCGCAATAGCAGCGGTCGGTACGCCAATGAGCGGCTTCGGACGGCGCGGACGACGTTTTCCAAACTATATCCGACTCGCCTGTCAGAGCGGACTCGTCCACACCCAGACCGTCGGAAAAGAGAACATCTCCGTCGGCGGAAATACGCTCCCCTTCCGACAGCAGCATCACATCGCCCGGCACAAGCTCCTCCGATTCGATACTGACTTCCGCGCCGTCTCTTATGACTTTTACTTTGGGTGAAGAGAGACTGCGCAAAGCGGCAAGAGTCTTGTCCGTCCTCCACTCCTGATACAGACTGATCCCGCCCATAAAAAAGACAAACACAAGCATTATCGTGCCGTCTCTGGCCTCTCCCAGAACGAAATAGATCAAAGACGCGCCTATAAGCAGCAGAAATACAGGCTCCTTCAGTATTTTAAAAGCAGTACTGAATATGCCGCACTCCTTCTCCGAGGCAAACTCATTTTGCCCGAACTTCTCCCTCGCCTCCCGCACCTCTTCTGACGTAAGTCCGATAAAATCTTCGCCCGCACCGAACACCACAAAATCCATCTCCCTTCCTCCGCCGGACAATAAAATACGGCCCGCGGAATCGTTAATTAAAACGGTCCCGCGAGCCGTATATAAAATACACTCGCTGTCAGGTTGTCGTCCCGACCCGGCCCCACACGCAAAAGCGCATCGCCTGCTCCATTGACTATGGCGTGATTATCGGGCACAAATAGACGCTTGTCAATATGGAATACAGCTAATCCTTTACGTTCTCCCTACGCCAGAGACACTCGTTCTGCCTCGGACACTCATGGCACATAGAGCCTATTTTGCTCTCCGTATAATGCGGCCCGATGCCTATAAGTGCGGAATTTGATATCTGCGGGACAAGGAAAGAAGATTCATTCAAAGTCAAACCCAGCGCAGAGCCGTGCCCCAGCCTGTATAAATCGTTCTGCCCCGTCACATCCCAACCCTGCACGGAACCCGGCTGCATGGAAGGCCCCACGCCCCAGCCCTTCTCACCCGCTATCCTTTCCACATGACTCCGCATATACGAGGACATCTCAGCAAGCGCACGCACTCCGAAGGAATCCAGATAATACATCATAAGATAATCGCCGCTCTCCGAATAGGCGCGCATCGCGTCCGCAATAGCCTTGCCGGCCGTGCAAATCGCTATCACAATCTCCTTTGCCGGATAAAGATAACCTATCTTAGGCCCTATATGCACCCTCTCGGCCGCTCCGCTCCCGCCGCAAAGCTCCAAAACTTCAGAGCCCGAAGCGATTTCCATGTTCTTATAAATCTCATACACGGAACGAAGCTCAATAAGAGCGCTGCCCTCACAGGCGGCCCTCTTGGCTGCGGCAATCATATCCTCCGAAGGAACCCTGCCGTTCTTCGCGGAAGCAGCAACAAGATCTTCATAAGTGATGCCGACCCTCTCAAGCGTCAAAATCTCCATAATATCACTCCCTCTGATTACCGCAAAAAAACACGGCAAATGACTCGCAGCAAACATACGGAATAAAACGTCAAACTCTCATCACAACATCAAAACAAAAGCAGCGCCGGCAATCCGGCAACATCACACAAGAGACAAACTGAAAAACAGCCATACCGAAAAAAAACAGTTAAACACCGAGAGCCCTTGCACCTGCGCTGAATATAAGATGAGACCACATGTATATCTTATGCCCGCCTCCGGCAGAAACAACCTCATCACAGCGCTCAAACTTAATATCCGCTTTCGGCGCGCCCGCTTTTTCCGAACGCTCGCTCATCCATTTAAGCATAAAATCCGTGCTGTACTCAACTGCCGAATCCACAGAATCGAAATCTTTTACTCCGGAAGGAAGGTGCGCACGAAACAGCCCTGTTTTCAAAGGGGCAATCAGCACATCATACTTCAAAACGAACCTCCCGACAGCGGCTCCCACAGCTCCGGCAACCTCCGCATGTTCCGGAAGCAGAGCCTTCGTGTTTAGAGATGCCCCGACTTCATTTATAAACGCCCAAGCCGGCGCTCCCGCTCCGACAATAACGCCGTCCAGCCTCATCGACAGAGCCGGCCCTATGATATCTTTGCCGTACAGCGCATCGGAAATCAGGTTTTCCGCCTCTCCCTCTCTCTTGAGCGGCCGCCCCGCTCTTAAAAAACTTTTTCTCAATAAGTTAAGAGAGATATCATGAACCACCGTGCGGCAAACATCCTCGCAAAAAGAGACGATAGGCTCGCACCGTTGCGTGATTATAGCGGCAGCCGTCTTAGAAGCTTCGGCATCCCAGCGGCTGAGCCTTCCCAACACATGAAGAGCGTCTGTCGGAGTGAATCCCGACAACGAGATCAGCCCCCTGCCCTCCATATCGTCTATCCTTGCCATTGCAAGGCGGGAAATCCTCTTTTCCTCAATAAGATCATCTATTATTTTAGGCTCATCCTGAACTGCTATCAGTATATTTTCTTCAAATTCATCGGCAGCGCCGCAAACAGAACCGGAATGGACAATCAGGGGTTCGGATGTTACTGTGCTCTTCTCCTCCGACACACTCGCAAGCTGACAGCTCACCGCGCTATTCTCAAAAGCATCGGAACATATAGACTTAACACGCTTAGGGCCGACGGAAATAGCTCCGTACCTGTCCCTTGGTGAAACCCTGCTGTCTCCGCCAAGTCCGAACGTATACACATCTATCGTCTTTACAAGAGTCCTGTGCTCTCCTATCTTGGCTCCCTCGGGATTTAACTGCGGACAGCCCTCCTCATCAAGATATACAATATCCGTGGTAGTGCCGCCTATATCCACAACCCAAGCAGCCGTTCCGCCGCCGGCTCCGGCAAGATGCCTGGCTCCGATTGCGCTTGCGGCAGGTCCGGAAAGAATAGTCTCAATCGGGTGCAGCTTTGCCCAATCAAGCCCAACCAAATTGCCGTCGCTCTTGACTATCGATATCGGCACATTTATACCCCTGCTCCTGAACACGCTCTCAACAGACTCCAAAAGCTCCATCACCACGGGAATAAGATCTGCGTTCAGTGCCGCCGTAACCGCTCGCAGCATTGCATCAAGATCCGAAGCAAGCTCATGCCCGCATGTCACATAAGTTCGCGGCGACATTTCCGTGATAATATCCCGAACCGCCAGCTCATGAGAGGGATTGCGCACCGAGAAGAACCCGGACACAGCAACGGCCTCCACATGCGGCAGGACGCCGGGCAGCCATCCGCGCAGCTTTTCCAAATCCAACGCGGCAGTCTCATTCCCCTTCGCATCATGAGCGCCGGAGATGACAAGCACATTCTGAGTATGAAATCTATTCTGTCTCTCCGCCGACGCGACGCGCTCCGCATCATACCCCATCAGAATAAGCGCCGTGCTTCTGCTCCTATTCTCGACTATGGCATTGGTAGCAAACGTCGTGGCAATATTGACACACTTTATACTATCGGGACTTACGTGAGACAGTATCAGCTCAAGCCCCCTGCTTATAGTACCCGGCATATCATTGCGGCAAGTAGGAGTCTTTCCGCAGGCAAGCACAGACATATCCCTCTCGGAAACAAAAGCGACATCAGTAAACGTCCCTCCCGCGTCTATACCCAATATCCCGAGCTCATTCCTGATTGTACTCATACATATTATCTCCCCGCAGGCGGGTTATTCTTAGACCACTTAAGCCCGCAGCCGAGAGCCTCTGCCTCTATCTGAAGGTCAAAAACGGAGCAGACCCCATCCGCTAAATATGTCTCCGCCGCTAGTTTTACACCGGCAACAATGTTTTCGGGATCTCTCAAAAATGTTTCGGCATCCATATCAAGGAGTTTCGCACAGTGTACTCCCGTAAATGGCACCCAGGGAATCCTTTCTGTCTCTTCGCATTTCAGTGCTTTCAGTACAAGGTCTTTGCGGTGTGTCATCGTACCAACACGTCCTTTCCGGATTTTGTTTTTATTTGAGGCTGTTTCTCTTATTTCTGATTATGATTTATTCCGTTTCATAACTATATACTATTGAAATAAATATTTCAAGTGCCGTGTGCAAAAAAAGGGAGATCCGTCAGAATACCGGACCCCCCGTTTAGCTTTATTATTTTTTCGGACGTTATCTATATAGTCACGCCCTGAGCGTCGAGAACTTCGTTCAGCCTTGAGAGTTTCTTTTTCGCCACGTTTTTCTTCCTTTTCGCAAGCTCCGTTACAAGAGCCTCAACGAGAGCAAGCGGCTGCACTATCGTGTAGTGATACTTTGCTCTGTCAACGCAGAGAGCAAGTGTCGCGTGGTCTATCGCGGGGTTCGCGATGTCGTTTGTTATGAGTATGGAAGGAATGGCGTTTTCGTCGGTGAAGCGTAAGATGTCGTGAGTGAGCTTTGTATAGTGAGGCCCGCCCATAGATATTGCCACGATGAGGTCATTTGAGTTGTAGTTTAGTATCTCGTCATAGACCATGTCTGCGCCAAAACCGGTAAGCATTGAGCTGTTTGAAAAGACTTGGTTGAGCATGTAGTGCATAAATTCCCCCACGAATCTGCTCGACCTCATTCCCACAATGCCTATGTTCTTTGCCTTTTCCATCATATCGACCGCAATGTCAAAAGAGTCCATGAGCTGCGGTGTAAGAGTCCGTTTCAGCCCCTCGATGTCGTCGCGCAGCACCCATGAGAGAACCGGCTCTTGGTCTGCTTCGTCCTCGTTGCCGTTCCATATCTGTTCGAGTTCCCACCAGACGGCGTTGCTTCCCTGCATCATAACTTTCTGCAAATCCTCAAGCATCTCTTTGTAGCTTTCGTAGCCAAGGCGTTTTACGACACGGACAACGGTAGCGGGACTGGTATCCGAAGCCTTGCCGAGTTCCTCCACGGTATAGAATGCCACTTTCTGATGGTTGTTCAATATATAGGAACATATAGTTTTTTGCTGTGTCGGGAACTTTTGAATCCCCATCCTCAGCCTTGCAAATACATCACTGTGTTGTACAAAAGAATCTACCTGTGCCACGGATATTAGCCACCTTTTATAAGTAATCAGACGAACCGATTATATCATCATATAATCGGTTCGTTCTAAAAACAAGCGTTTTGACTGCGAAAATATTACGCAAATTAATTGAGCATACTTTAGGTTACGATGAGTCAATCAACTTCGTGGTATTTAATTTTAGAGGCAGCATTGTGAGGTTGTTATATCTGCGGCAATACAAAGCTGACTGTGCTTGCAAACCTTCAATCGCACACAGATGGTTCAAATCAGATTATTTTTTATGATACGGCTACGCGCTGTATAGTTTCCCCGTATCACCAAGTATTTCAGGAAATTCTTTGCGTATGGCGGTATCTGTAAAACTATCCGGCATACATTTATTTGGCTGTTTCATGATATCTATCGCGGCCAGCCTTGCTTTCTCTTCCATCGATTTTTTGCCGTCAGACTCCCAAGCGGTACGTGAGCTTCTATCTGCTAAATCAGGATAAAAATGCTCTCTCCGCATGTGTGACAGAGTATGTTCCTCACTCAAATAATTGCCTGCCGGACCTACCTTTTTTATACATTCCGACGCGAGCGTATCATCATCTACATTGATTCCTTTCAAAACCCTTTTTGTAATTCCTATAACTTCATCATCAATTACATATTTTGCAAGAGAAGCTGTTAATCCGCTCTCAAGCAGACCGGCTGCGTCGTGGATAAAATTTCCGCCGGCCATTGCATTTAAAAGAACACTGCATGATGATTCATACGAGCTCTGCGTATCGTTATTTTTAGACTCGCTTACTCCTGCGGCTACATAACTCGGCAAAGAATAAAATCTTGCTATTTGTGAAGCTGCCGCATTAAGCATGGCCGTTTCAATCGAACCAAAGCAGAAGGCTCCTGTACGGAGATCTATAGTTGTAGGAACTGCGGAATAGAGGGTCGGGTGTCCGGGTTCGATAAGCTGAGCTGTAATCACAGCCATCAGCGATTCCACGTTCATTTGCACCAATGCCCCGGCAAGGGTAACCGGCGCGGTCGATCCTGAGATAGGAGCACAAGGCGTATGAAGCGGAAATCCGGCAAGGCATGCGGCTTCAAGCATGCGCCCATGTTCTTCGCCTATAACCAACGGACTCATGACGGCTGCTATGAGAGAGACAAAAGGACTCTTTTTAAAAGCCTCTTTAGAACCGGCAATCATCTCGACAAGATGCGCAAGCCGATTTACGCCATGCACGGTGTAAGCGCTGCCGCATATATGTTTTGCGGTATTGCATATAGTTGCGTAAAATCTGTTAATGTCGACTATGTCTTTCTGAAGTTCGCACGGGTAGCATCCGACCATCGTGAAATCAATATTTTTACATGCCTCAGACATACGGGACATTGCCGCCACATCGTAGATATTGGTCGGGCGGCATTCTCCGCTGTAAAGGTCAATGATATTGATTGCCGTACCGCTGCTTCCAAGATATGTCCGAGCCCCGGAGAGAACCATGTCGTAGTTGTGATCTCTGGCGCCTAACAAAATTTCCTTCGGAGCCATTGCCAAACATTTTTTTATCACATTTCTATCCAGTCTGGCGATAGACTGTTTTTCATCAATATCGGCACCGGCTTCACGCCATCTTTCCAATATTGGTCTGTATGTAATTTTTACGCCAACCTCTTCAAATATGGACATACTTGTATCATCTATCTTAATGATAGCATCATCAGTCAGAGGAGAATACAACCCGCCAAAGCACACCTGCCGTGCCTCTCTACCCTTCGCCCGCATCAGTGAGCCCCCTTAACAGTATGTATTTTATGATATGTATTATTTCGCATCACTATATTATACAAACTGAAAACTTTCAAGTCACCCATAATATTTTATGAAATTTTTCTTCAAAAATACATTCCGCAAGCCTCAAATTACCCCAATCACAAAGACGGCTCGGCACAAAAACATGATACCCGCAGACACAGGCCAACACGCTGCAAGACATACCGGAAGTTATTATTAATTAATACGTAATACGAAAAATTTAACACGACAAGACAAAATAACGAGTTTAGCCGGGAGACCGGAACAGTATGCAGATACTAAACGAGTGACTCTTGATGTACAATATAACAAATAGAGGAACCGAACGGAGGGGCACAATGTTTGATGAAAATAGTCTGCAAGAGGCTCTCACAGAATATAAGAAGGATTTCGTTCCGCATCAATGGGCTGAAGAAAAATATAAATGGGAAGCAGTAAAACATTTTCAAGACAACTGGAATGTTGATTCGGATAATTTTTCAGAGATGTTCAGACTGTCACTCTCCAAGACCGGCAATCTCCTAACATCCCAGAACAATTATCCATCTGAGATGATTACCGTTTTCGCAGATAGAGCACCGGAAAAAGTTCGCAAAATGTTTATTAACCTGTTTAATGAGAACAACGATATTTACCAACGTATCGATGACTTTAAGCATGAATCCAACACTATGCTAAAGGAATACGGAGAAGAAAAAAAACATCATTATCAGAATGAAAATGTCATTAGTACATATTTGTGGCTCCGATTCCCCGATAAATACTATATCTACAAATTTAGTGAGTTAAAAGACATTACTTGTAAGTTAAAATGCACAAATAAGTTTGTAAAAGGGCATTACCGTGATAACCTTCATAATTTTTTTGCTCTCTACGATGCAAT
Source organism: uncultured Synergistaceae bacterium (assembly GCA_964496275.1). Lineage (GTDB taxonomy): Bacteria > Synergistota > Synergistia > Synergistales > Synergistaceae > CAZBYL01. The sequence goes on from CAZBYL010000030.1 coordinate 23,627, forward strand.
TTGCGAGAAACTCAAACAGGATAAAGAAATCACAAATCTGCTTAAGTCACAGATAACGGATACATGTTATCATGACCCCGAACTTAAAACACTCACCATTGATTTTGGCTTCTATATAAGCAATAAATATAAACCCAGCAACGAAAAGACACCGTGTGAAGAAAAATGGTTCCCGCTCGATTATTCGCCCGACATTACTGCTGATGAATGGGGACAACTTCTGAACAATCCTGATGTATTTACAATTGAGAGCCTTGAAATAATGAAGCGTATAAAGGACCACGGGGGGCAGGCTACCTGTACGCAGCTTTCCGTTAAGTATGGAGGGACACCTAACTTCTACAACAGTACCTCTTCATCTCTAGCCAAACGTGTGGTGAAAAAAACAGATTGTTTGGTTGCAAAAGACAGTGATGATAAGCCTCGTTGGTGGGCTGTTCTCTATCTCGGACACGATGCGGGAAAGAATGAAGAGGGAAGCTATACATGGAAGCTTAGGGGTGAATTGTCTGACGCTCTTGATAAGGCGGATCTAAGCAACGTAAAGCTCTATGCAAAACCTACTCCCTATGAAGTAGAAGTAGAGTGCGGATATTGGTGGTTAAACGCAAACCCCAATATCTGGAGATTTTCGGACATGGCTGTTGGAGGTGTGCAGACATACACGCTCTATAATGGCGGCAAAAATAAGGAGAAACCTCATAAACGTCGTGTTTTCCAAAATTTCTTGGATGCAAAAATCGGAGATATGATAATAGGCTACGAATCAAGTCCTACAAGGCAGATCGTCGCAATTGCCCAAATCTGTGCGGAACAGGACGGTGAAAAGATTGCATTCAAAAAGATTGAGGGGCTTACTACTCCCATTGACTATGAGACATTGAGAAAATATCCCGAACTTAAGCAAATGGAGTTCTTCCGCAGTCCGCAGGGCAGCTTATTCAAGCTCACCGAAGACGAATATAATTTTATTATTGATACCATCAGGGAAGAAAATCCTGTTGCCGCAGATGAGACCACCCCGTATACTAAAGATGATTTTCTTAACGAAGTATACATGGACGAAAAAGAATATGACAAACTTGCTGCTCTTCTGCGCAATAAGAAAAACGTCATTCTACAGGGGGCTCCGGGCGTCGGAAAGACTTTTGCGGCAAAAAGGCTTGCGTACTCTATGATGGGTGAAATAGACGAAGATCGGACAGAACTTATACAGTTCCATCAGAATTACTCTTACGAGGATTTTATAATGGGATACAAGCCCGTAGGTAATGGATTTGAGCTAAGACAGGGCATATTTTGCCGCTTTTGCCAAAAAGCGGCGAACCAACCGAACAAGGAGCATTTTTTTATTATCGATGAAATTAACCGCGGCAATCTGAGTAAAATATTCGGAGAGCTGCTCATGCTAATCGAGCGAGATTATAGAGGAAGTAAAGCGGTATTGGCATACAACGGTCTTTCATTCTCTGTTCCGGACAATCTGTACATTATAGGGATGATGAACACTGCTGACCGCAGCCTGACATCGATAGATTATGCTCTGCGCCGCCGCTTCAGTTTTTTTGAAATGAAACCGGCATTTGACTCCGAGAAGTTTAAAAAATATCTCAGGTCACTGAATAACAAAAAACTGGATAAACTTGTTAAAAAGATTACCGAACTAAATGAAAAAATAACTCGGGACAGATCACTCGGATCCGGCTTCTGTATAGGGCACAGCCACTTTTATAACCAAACTGCATGCACTGACGAGTGGCTGATGTCCGTAGTCGATTATGATATTATTCCAACGCTGCGTGAGTATTGGTTTGATGATAAGAGTGAGGTCGAAGTATGGGAAGAGATTTTTCTAGGCATTTTAAATGACGAAAAATAAAAGTATTTTTATACAAAATATTTATTATATGCTTTCCTATGCTTTTACTGCGCTTAATCAATTAAGCGATAAAAAAATCGATCCTGAAAAATTTGAAAATGTGCACAATCTCTTCGCAGCTATTCTTTCAAAGGGCATCGGACAGCAGCTGAAGCGTGGTATTTACCGTAAGTATATAAATATCACAGAAGATACCCCTATTGTACGCGGTAAAATTGATTTGCGTGGGACCATTAGAAACAAAATGGCAAACAAGCGCATCTTGACTTGTGAGTATGACGAGCTGTCGGAAAACAATATATGCAATCAGATTTTAAAAGCTACTGTTATGCTGCTTTTGCGTCATGGGGATGTGAAGCCTGAATACAAAGATAAACTGAAAAGTGATATGTTGCTTTTTGCAAATGTGGATACTATAGATATATCCTATATAAGATGGAAGTCCATTACTTTTGAGCAGAATAATCAAACCTATTTTATGCTTTTATGTATATGCAGGCTGATCATTGAAGGAATGCTGCTGACTACCGAACAGGGCAGTCAGCGGCTGGCATCCTTCATTGATGCACAGCAAATGAGCCACCTCTATGAAAAATTTATTCTGGCATATTACATCAAGGAGTACCCCACGTTAAATATCGCTTCCTCTCAAATACCATGGGCACTTGATGACGATGTTTCTATAATGCTGCCGCGTATGCGAAGCGATATTACCATTGCTTATGAAAGCAAAGTTCTGGTTATAGACGCGAAGTATTACACACACACTACGCAGGTACGGTATGACACACACACTATTCATTCCAATAACTTGTATCAAATATTTACATACGTAAAAAATAAAGACTCTCAATTCACTAATAAACCACACGAGGTTTCTGGTCTGCTGTTGTATGCGGGAACAGACGAAACTGTGCAGCCTGACTGTGTCTACAAAATGAGCGGCAATAAAATAAGCGTTCGCACATTGGATTTGAATCAAAAATTTTCGGTTATTGCCGCTAAAATGGATGAGATTGTGAAAGACCATTTTGGGCTGGTAAAGCCCAAGTCTAGTGTAGGCTAACCATTTGTCATGCTGCTATTCATCATTTCGTTAGTTTGTGTGTTTAACGTTATTAAAAATATTATGTAATTGCAAAAGCTATATTTTTGCCGATTTTTTGCTTATCAACATAAAAATTTAATGTATCAAAGAGAAAACAAAACAGGCTCTTTCAATTAATCTTCCAATTTTTTCTGCCAAATCACTTTGAATTTATGCGCAGAAATCAGTATGCATCCTATTTCAATCCTTTACGCAGTGAATCTCTCAGTATTTTCCTGTCGATAAAAGTACCATTTACATATAAATTTGACTATAATGGTGCTGGCAGGGGGTGTTTTGTGTTATGGCTTTGAATCGACCGGATTGGGACAGTTATTGTCTTATGATTGCAAAGGTCGTGGCTAGCAGGAGTACCTGTTTGCGGCGGAGGGTCGGGGCGGTGCTTGTTAAGGACAGGCAGATTTTGAGTACCGGGTATAACGGCGCGCCGCGCGGAGTTTCTCATTGCGATGCGGTTGGGTGTCTGCGCGAGAAGCTGGGTATTCCTTCGGGCGAGCGGCATGAGATTTGCCGCGGTTCTCATGCTGAGATCAATGCCATCGCTCAGGCAGCCGCTTCCGGAACGGCGACGCAGGGGTGTTGGATTTATTGCACTCACGAACCTTGCGTTTATTGTACAAAAGCTCTTATTAACGCAGGCTGTGTACGTGTGGTTTTTTTGCATCCTTATCCGGATGAGCTGGCCCGTTCCATTATGAGGGAGTCGGGCGTTGAGCTTGTTCATTTTCCCCCCGATAGGCTTTCGGATAATTTTCAGGATTAGTATTGGTCATATAGAATAGGGAGGCTGAGAGATGTTTACAAGGGAGGAGTCCCTCGCTTTTTTGAGGGAGCATAATAAGGAAGATATGCATATCAGGCACGCTTATGCCGTTGAAGCGGCGATGCGCGGATTTGCCGTGCATTTCGGCGAGGATCCGGATTATTGGGGGCTTATAGGCCTGATGCACGATATTGACTGGGAGGAGTTCCCTTCCACGGAGACGCACCCGATGAAGGGCGGCGAGATGCTTTCCGCTCTCGGTTATCCCGAGGATTTTGTACATGCTGTTTTGGCTCACGGCTGGGAGTATTCGGGTGTGAAGCCGGAGACTTTGTGCGAGAAGACTCTTTATACGGTGGACGAGCTTACGGGTTTTATCACAGCAGTGGCGTTGGTGCGCCCGAGCAGGTCACTTATGGATCTTGAGGTGAAGTCTGTAAAGAAGAAGTGGAAGGATAAGGGTTTTGCCCGCGCTGTGAACAGAGATGTTATAGAGCGCGGTTCGGAGCTTATGGGCGAGCCTCTTGAGGTTCTTATCGAGAGGACTATCGAGTCGCTTAAGCCTGTGGAGCGGGAGCTCGGACTGGGAGAGTAGTTTTTGTTTCTGTTTTGCCTGTTTTATGGTGTTTTAAAAATTTCTTAGGGAGGAATTTTTATGTCTATTTCAATCGTTCTGGCTGATGACCATCCTTTGACAAGAGAGGGTATGAAGGGCTATTTGGTTAAGGAGTCCGATTTTAATATTGTTGGCGAGTATGCAGACGGCGAGTCCGCGTGGTCGGGTATTCAGCAGACTAAGCCGCAGGTTGCGCTTCTTGATATTCGTATGCCGGGTATCGACGGAGTTGCGCTCGCTCGGAAGATAAAGGATTCGGGGCTGCCTACCGCATCTCTTATGCTTACTTCTTATGATGCGCAGCAGTATGTTATGGCGTCGCTCCGCGCCGGCGCTCGCGGATATGTTTTAAAGACGGCAAGTATGGAGACTCTTTCAAAGGCTATCCGTATTGTGGCTCGCGGCGGTTTTTATCTGGACAGCGAGGTCGCGAACGCGGTTGAGGAGGAGGGCGAGTTTGTGCCGGAACCTGTTTCCGTGAGGGAGCGCGAGGTTTTGCTTCTGGCGGCGCGCGGCCTTTCGGGCAAGGAGATTGCGACTCAGCTCTTTATCAGCGAGCGCACGGTGCAGACGCATTTGGCTTCTATTTATGACAAGCTGGGAGCTAAGAATAAGACGGAGGCTATGCTTCTTTCGCTGAAATACGGTATTGTCACTTTGGAGGAACTGCTGGATTGAGAAAAAATCTGCTGGTACAGCTCACTATAGCTGTTTTTCTGCCGAGCCTTGGGGCATTTTTGCTTGCGTGGGTTGGCTTTTGCCAGTTTGAGAGGACTATGGAGGGCGTCGCCGCTTCCTATGTGCAGAATCTTGCGCGTGGGGCTGCGGCGCGTCTTGAGTCAAGTAAGTGGGATTTGCGCACGGACGGCTCTTGGAGGCCGAATCAGTA
>CAZBYL010000031.1:0-28786 GCA_964496275.1 uncultured Synergistaceae bacterium
CGCGTCAGGGCGGCACAAGCGGCTGCATAGAGACAGGCTGCGCCGGCAAAGAGGCGTATCTGCTCCATGGATACCTCAACGTACCCAAGCTTCTTGAATACACGCTCAGCAACGGAGTTGACCTCCTTACCGGCAAACAGGTCAGCATTCAGACAGGTGACATCAGCACATTCAAGACATTCGACGACCTCTACGCCGCCTTTGAAAAGCAGATGGATTATGCCGTCTCAACCAAAGTTAAAGTAGACAACTACCTACGCTACCAGTATGCGACAAAAATGGCCGCGACATTCCTTTCCGTCGTCATCCGTGACTGCATACAGAAGGGCAAAGACTACTACAACGGCGGACCTCGCTACAACTCGGACTACATCCAGTGCTGCGGCATAGGAACAATCACAGACAGCCTCTCCGCAATAAAGAAGCATGTCTTTGAAGAAGGAACCTACACACTTACACAGCTCTATGATGCAATGAAAAACAACTGGGAAGGACAGGAAGCGATGCGCCTGACCCTCTGGAACAAGACACCGTTCTTCGGAAACGACGACGACTATGCCGACGACATAATGAAAGTAGTCTACAACAGCCTCTTTAAGATGATAGACGGCAGACACAGCATCTTGGGACCCACATATCACCTTAACATGCTCAGCACAACATGCCACAACTACTTTGGACAGAAACTCGCGGCAACCCCGAACGGACGCTTCTCCGGAATGCCCGAATCAGACGGAACCTCTCCGAGCCACGGCGCGGACAGACACGGCCCCACGGCGGTCATCAAATCACTCGCCAAAATGGACCAGGTCAAATCAGGCGGTACACTCCTGAACCAGCGCTTCCTCCCATCCGTACTTGCCGGTGAAGAGGGAATAGAAGCGGTTAAGAACCTGATCCGCTCCTACTTCAAACTCGGCGGACACCACATTCAGTTCAACGTAGTTGACGAAGAAACCCTGCGCGACGCACAGGCAAACCCCGACAACTACCGCGGCTTGCTCGTCCGCGTCGCAGGCTACAGCGACTACTTCGTAGACCTCGACAACTACCAGCAGGAAGAAATAATAGCCAGAAACGCACAGGAAGGCTTCTAAATTACCAACAACCAACAGGAAAAACATAAAGCACCATAAAAAGCGAGGCAGATTTTTTCTGCCCCGCTTTTTTAATTGAGAAGGAATAACAGATAATTATGAGGGGTTTAAAATAATACATGTCAAAAATAATCCGCGTAAGGCGCCTTTGTAAAATTATGAGAAGTCCTGCTGTTAAGCGGGCAATGAAAAAGCGGGGGAATGTGGGGCATTTGTCTCCCTTCCTCTTATTCTGCATTAAGGGTTAATATATTTATTTGGCTCTTCGCAATTTTATGTGGCGAACCCGGCAGCGAGCTTTCCTATTACATCGGAAATTGTGGTTCACCCCAGCGTGAAGCAGGCGACGTGTGATACCTGTGGCAATTATATAAAAGATAAAGTTTCAATCCACGCCAGCGTGAAGCTGGCGACCCGCACCTCCCGACATTTTGTTATATGCCTGCCAGTTTCAATCCACGCCAGCGTGAAGCTGGCGACCCCTCCTGCAGGGGATTGTTCCCACGTTCTTGTGTTTCAATCCACGCCAGCGTGAAGCTGGCGACGGTGTCTTTGCATTGTATTACACGCCTATATTGTGTTTCAATCCACGCCAGCGTGAAGCTGGCGACGGGGAAGTCTGTCGTGCAGAGTGGAAAGAGTTTGTTTCAATCCACGCCAGCGTGAAGCTGGCGACTATCTGCGAGGGTGTTTTGATTGATATTGAAGAAGAGTTTCAATCCACGCCAGCGTGAAGCTGGCGACAACACCCCGACGGCGGTAGACGTGAGCGGGGCACGTGTTTCAAATCCACGCCAGCGTGAAGCTGGCGACTGAAAGCCCGCCCGGAACCTCAAGGGTTCCTGACGGTTTCAATCCACGCCAGCGTGAAGCTGGCGACAAAAAGATTGAAAAAACTCACTGAAAATGATAGCGTTTCAATCCACGCCAGCGTGAAGCTGGCGACAGTTTAGGAATGGAAACATCGGGAACGTATGAAGTTTCAATCCACGCCAGCGTGAAGCTGGCGACGTCCAGCACCCAATACCCACTATCGGGTTCAGCGAGTTTCAATCCACGCCAGCGTGAAGCTGGCGACCAAATGGAGGAATTGGCAGCATTTCAAATGGAGGGTTTCAATCCACGCCAGCGTGAAGCTGGCGACATTCTGGCATGTTCTGACGAACATATTCGAGGGTTTCAATCCACGCCAGCGTGAAGCTGGCGACATGAACTGGCAGAAATGATTAAGATTTCTACTATGTTTCAATCCACGCCAGCGTGAAGCTGGCGACTCAATTCATTTTGAAGGATACAACAGAAATAATTAAGTTTCAATCCACGCCAGCGTGAAGCTGGCGACTTAGGTTCCAGCCTCGCACGTCCTGTGTCTGATAGGTTTCAATCCACGCCAGCGTGAAGCTGGCGACGCAGGGTTATTTGTTCTCGGAATGTTTAGTATCCTGTTTCAATCCACGCCAGCGTGAAGCTGGCGACTCTGCTACCGTGAACCCCGTTACATCAATGTCTGCGTTTCAATCCACGCCAGCGTGAAGCTGGCGACAGATAGTGGTTTCAGCTTCGCTTGCCATTTATCAAGGTTTCAATCCACGCCAGCGTGAAGCTGGCGACTGAGGCGTTTATTTGGTTGCCGCCGGGCGAAACTGTTTCAATCCACGCCAGCGTGAAGCTGGCGACGAGGGAATTCAGCGCAGAAGAGCGCACATCTTACGTTTCAATCCACGCCAGCGTGAAGCTGGCGACCAGGCTAGCACGCCCGTTACGGTGAGATTTAAGGTTTCAATCCACGCCAGCGTGAAGCTGGCGACGAAGTTCAATAAGGGAGGCTTTCAGTCATGACGGTTTCAATCCACGCCAGCGTGAAGCTGGCGACTGCATCGCTTTAGCTGATTCCCTGACCACGGAGTTGTTTCAATCCACGCCAGCGTGAAGCTGGCGACCGTCACGCTCCTTAGTTATCTCAACGGGCGGAGGGTTTCAATCCACGCCAGCGTGAAGCTGGCGACATCAGAGCAGTTTGTAGCTCGTCTCATTAAGGGTTTCAATCCACGCCAGCGTGAAGCTGGCGACTCGGCACTCGGCGAAATATGGGCGATCCTTTACGGTTTCAATCCACGCCAGCGTGAAGCTGGCGACATTACAGTCGAAAGCGACTCTGTCCCCATACTTTCGTTTCAATCCACGCCAGCGTGAAGCTGGCGACGCGGTGAAGGGTGTCAACAACGATAAGGTCAGGACGGTTTCAATCCACGCCAGCGTGAAGCTGGCGACAGGAAACACGGCGCAGATTGCAGAAATGTCGTTGTTTCAATCCACGCCAGCGTGAAGCTGGCGACCAGATGTCGTTATCCTTGTACCCCTGTTGATAAGTTTCAATCCACGCCAGCGTGAAGCTGGCGACAAAATGTTTTTAAAACAATTTCCAACGGCGCTGTTTCAATCCACGCCAGCGTGAAGCTGGCGACACGTGGATAACAGCGAAAAAAACGCAGTGAAAGCGTTTCAATCCACGCCAGCGTGAAGCTGGCGACTGTATCCCTTAAAAGGACGCTGGTGTTCTTATTTTATCTTACTATTTGCGCGAAGTGTTGTTTAATTTTTTCTAGAACCGGATATTATAATGTCTGGGGGTGGAAAACACTTGCTACGAGGGGTTCGCTAACCTTATATGGATTTCATGTTAGCTTTGGGTTCGCGCTATAATATCAGTGTGCCTTCCGGATCGTATGTTTCCTTAGCTCCGAAATGTTCCACCCTGTTTTGCCAATTTTTCCCCAGCTGGTAGTAGCGTAGACTGTCAACATCGGTGTTTATCTCTTTTTCTAGTTTGCGGCATAACTCTGCTCGTTGAGCTGGATCGACGAGACATTCAAATACGGAATTTTGTACACGTTGCCCATAATTTTCACAAATTTTTGCAACATGCCGAAGGCGCTTTCTGCTATCACTGTCTTCAGTATTAACATCATAAGTTATAAGCAACAACATTGTATCACCTCTTGTTATCTCCAGCGAAATGGAGGATATCCATTGAGATCACCTCGTATATATCTTGCCAATAACATTGCTTGAATATGCGGCAATAGTCCCAGTGGAATTTTTTCGTTTATAAAAGGGTGCGTTATTTCTTCTTTCTTGCGTTCCTGATATGTGCGTATGAGTTCTTTTTTTACGTTTTCATTCATTATAACGGCACCGTTTTCGCTGTGTACAAAACCATTTTTCGTGACCTGTTTGCGATTTATTAGGTTCAGAACCAGTCTGTCAGACAAAATCGGCCGGAACTCTTCCATCAAATCCAAAGCTAGACTTGGTCGCCCTGGTCTGTCCACATGTAAATAACCTACAGCCGGATCCAACCCTACCCCCTCTAATGCTGAAACAGTGTCGTGTGTAAGAAGTGTGTAGGCGAATGACAACAAAGCATTGACGTTATCCATAGGAGGACGTCTTGTTCTTTCATGGAAATAGAAATCTTCTTTTTGTGTTTTGATAAGCTCATCGAAAACTGAGAAGTATGCCCTTGCAGCATCCCCCTCATTACCGCGTACGCTGTTAAGTGGTATTTCTGATTCGAGAGATTTCAACACAATTGCCAAGTATGAAGATGATTTCTTCAGACTATCGATTCCTTGTCCGCCCGGGTACTCACGAATAGACCTCATTAATACGCTTCTGCTGTTTGCTATTTTTGCTACAACATAACGTCTTGCCAGATTCGCTCTCGTAGTGGGGTCATCTGCCATCCGATACTGTTCTCTGCGTAAGAACACGTTTCCTGAGACGGGTCCGCTAACGCGGGCTAAAAATTTTCCGTTTTCAGTAAAAAAAGCTAACCCAACTCCACGTTCTCCGCAAAAGCCCATAAGTGCGGGACTGCACAGCACGTTGCCGAAACATAGAATATTAGATTGATTATGTATCGGAAAACGTTGTTTTAATTCTCTATCGATGTGTACCGCAATAGTTTCTCCTTCTTTTGAGAGATAAGAACCTTGCGTTAGAATATACAGAGTATTTTGGATTTTTTTCATGAGCTCTCACCATCATCATCATCATCATCATCAAAAAAATTAGACCAATACTTTGACACGTCAGATCTTTTATCCAGTTCTTTGGGCATACATAAGTCAAACAGCGAGCATCCTTTGCATTTTTTGTCATATCTTGGAAGTGGTGTCTTTCCTTGCAATAAAAATTCTCTTACTTCTTCCACAGTATTTACAGTGTGTTCTCTTAGCGTTTGACTGAACTCAATCTCTTGCCGTCTGTGTGTTTCGCCCCAATAAATTGCTCCTGATGCGACACTTGTAGATAGCATCTCTTCAAGACATAGAGCTTGAGCGCATAGCTGAGTTTCGTATGCTTTTTCATTATGAAGAGTACCTCGTTTATACTCAATGGGGAATACCTGCCACACACCGGGGATTCCTTTGATATCGATTCCGCTGACATCCACTCGCTTAAACTCTATAACGTCTGCTATACCGGTGATGCCGAGTGATTTGGAGCATAACGTCATTGCCGTTCTGAAACGTACGTCTCCTCTGCTTTCAAACATCTCATCGTGAACTCTTTCGTGCATGGCGTTACCTTCTGTTGTCGCAAGGTTGTCCTGCCAGATTTGCTCAATATGAACAAGAGCTGCTCTGCGTTTGCAGAATACGTAGTGCTGTAATGCAGATATCGGTATAAAATCCGCCTCGTCGAACATGTATACCACCTCGCTTGTTTATATGATATCGTATCCGTTAAAATCTGACTTCTGATTATTTAAAAATCCTGACATGTAACCGATAAATGAATCATACTTGTAAGGCCAAAAATACATATCTTTAAAACCTTTGATTTGAGTAATCTTCAGATATGCTATTTTGTTAGACCATATTTGAACACTATCATCCTGTATTTCTCTCCAATCTAGAAATTCCTTGTTTTCCAGCCTATCTTTGAGGGCTTCATTTATAATAACTGTAACAGAATTAGAATCTATCACTTTAAAACCGTCTTCGATTCCTTTGAACTCAAAGGATTCTTCCTGTTTAATGAGAGTCTCCTTAAACTGGGCATATTGGAGGATCTCTTGTCGAAGTGCCTTTGTGCAAAGAGATGGAGCTATCTCTTCTTGGTTACGAAAAAATTTTAGAAGTATCTCCGCCGATTTTTCGAACATTGGGTGTGGCTTCAATAACTTTTCATATTTTAGCCCGATTGTCCAGACGACGGAATCAATATAATCTTGCTCATTGTTCCTGCGGACTCTACCGGCGAGTTGCAGTAAACTTACAAGGGAGGCGGCTTCTCTTACTCCTGTTCTGAATGAAAAGTTTATACCGGCCTCTACGCAAGAAGTGGCAACCAATGTCCAGTCGGTGTCATTCCTATCATCAAGGCGTTTTTTTATTTTATCAATAGTCTTTTCTCTATCTTTGGGCGTCAGTGCGGTAGAAATGTGCTCAACTTTTTTTCTTCCATACTTTTCAGAAATTATATTGGCAACTACTGCTGCGGATTGAACAGTGTTTAGAATTACAATTCGTGGTGCTGGCAGAGAGTCTAGCCATTCACAGAGTTCGTCTTCGTCCATTTTTTCCGGTTTATATGAGAATTGAATTCTGGCTTTTTCTAAGGAATTGAGCTTTTGCGTAAATTCTTCCGGAAGCATTGGTGGAATATTGGGCTTGTTCTTGTCAAACTCTTCAAGCTTCCAAAATTTGTATAATGACCCTGACGCCAGGACAAAATGGCATCTCCAGTTTCCGGCATACTCTTTGAGCCAATGCCATGCAACAGGCCAAAGTTTTATTGGCAGGGCAGTGTGAGCTTCATCAATAAAGACTGCGCTCCCCGGCAGACAATGCAGTTTCCTCAATCCGGAAGTATTTGCTGCCGCCAATGTCTCAAAAAACTGTACGGCTGTTGTTACTATTATCGGTGAATTCCATTGGACGGACATTTGTCTTGCAGAGATATCTTCGTATTCGGCTCTGTGATGGACGGCGGCAACTACCTCCTCAGGGTTTTCTCCGGGTAATACCAATGCATCCCTATACACTTTTACTGACTGGTTAATAATGTTTGTAAAAGGCAGTACAACAAAAATTCTGCGAAGTTTCTTTTCAGAGGCTACCTTTAGAAGATTTGCCATAACCGCAGTTGTTTTCCCTGTACCGACCGGGCTGTCACACCAATATATGCCCTCGGTTGACCCTGCCTTTTTGCTTAACGTGTACATCGCGGAACGGAGCTGATTTCTTTCGCTCTCTTCCGATTTGTTTCCTGAAAGTGAGTCTACATATTTGTCTAAGGCGTTAAGTCTTTCATTTGCGCGTAGCTTGGGGGAGGATATGTTGTTTATAGATTTTTTGTAATTACATGCAGTATCGCTGTGGTCTGCATCAACGAGGACAGAGAGGCATTGTCTTATAAAAACTCCATTTATCTTGTTTTCTGCAAGTGTGGCATGTTTTTCAGACAACGTACAGCGGCTTGTGCCTACAAGCCTTTCATGAAGCTCACAATAAGCGGTAAGATTCTTCTCCGTTTCTTTTCTTGACTCAGCGTTTTCGCTTCTATAAGAAAGGGAGGTCCTCGCTGCTTCAGCAGAATTATTTGGGAGTCCCCTGTGGTGGGCATAAACAATTAGTGCCTTTAAACAATCAAGATTGGTTTTTATTTTATTCAAGAAAAATACAGATCCTGCATCTGTATGGTCAATCGGGAGTCTGTTTGCTTTCACCTTTCCACTTAAGACGTTCTGATTTTGCTGTGTGAGTTTGCCAAGGTCATGGTACTCTGCTGAATTAATACACACCTCCAAAAGATATGGGAAAATCTCCGGTAAAATATTGGAGATTTCATCGCAATATTTTTTCACGGAATATGTGACACCGTAAACATGAGAACAGTAGCTCTGAGCAGGGATGTCCTGCTCAGAGCGTGCACTGTGCGCAAGATAATTTAGAGATTCTAAAGATTCGTCATCAAGTCTACACATGTCACTTTTTTTGCAAGTTCTTCCGGAAGTTTGTCAGGCGTATCGTAATCCCCCCAAGACTTTGAAGGCAACATTGCATCTGTGCCCTTACGCTTTGGAGTAAGTGCATTGATCAAGTCAAAGTCTGAGCATGAACCAAGTGCATTAGAATGTTCACAGTACCATGCGTGACGAATTACTACGAACGGACGAATTGCAGAGCGGTTATGGTCATATGCATAAGGTATAACGGCTTTTAAAAGATCTATGTCTTTTTGAGTGCAACCTGATTTATGTGCATTGCTTGGGTTTATAAAAAACGGCATACAATACACTCCGTGCGTAACAATACGATACCCCATCGGGGCCATACCTTGTTCCTTATTTTCTTCCACTCCGGCTTTATTTGTATTAGTCTGCCGTTCTATTTCAACTGGAGCTATAGATACTCCCATGCCAAACTGTGCGACGCCTGTCTTAATGCTGCCTTTATCCAACTCCTTTTCTATATAGGTATTACCAAACAGCCTAGCATCCCAATATTTTTTTACAAACTCTGATTCAAGAAATGATCCGGTGCATTTCATCTCGGCTTTAATCTTTTCTCGCTCGCGTCCTCTGGATTCAAGAATAAAATACTTTTCATCATTTATTTCTAAGCGATGTTTTAACTCCAACCATACAGGCCCGCATTTATCTTCGATTAAGTCTCTTACCTTGCGTTTAAAGGAGACAGGAGAAATTTCGCCTATTCCGTCAAATCTCTGACGTGGGTCACTGTCATTGTCGGGGTCTCCGTTGGGGTTTGAATTGATTACTTCGATAACAAGCAAACCTGTAGCTTTCTTAACTGCGAATTCGTTCATTTATTTCTCCTCCTCCTCGTTGTTTTTTACAGTCGTTTTATCCGGACCTGCCAGATAACCCAGCAGCAGCATCGCGCGTCCTTCGTCACCCATGCGTTCTGAAATTTCCATCAGAGCTATCTGTTTTGTAAGTTCCGACGAAATCTTCAAATAGTACATTGACAATCCTTTGTCTTCTGTGTTATTTGTCTTTGCCCAAGCAATGTAAGGGCGACTGCGTTGTGCCAACAAAGCCAGCATCTTGACAGGAGAATCCATCGCACTAGTCATAAGTGTATTACCAATCAATTGTTCGGGAGCACTGATCTTGCCAAGCTGTCTATCCTTGTCACTTGTCCGTACTTGCTTACAGTAAAGATAATGAAGCGAGTCCATAACCGACAGCAAATTACCTACCAGATATTCTATATTTTTCATATAGATCTCCTTTCTGTGCCCTAACTTATATAAAAGAAGCCCAAGTGCAGCTGGAATCAGAACCTTATCGTTATTATCGTTTAATTTGACTGTCCATACTTTGTGTATATTGCAGTTTTGTCCCATATCTATTAAAAAATACTTATTGCCTGAAATATACTTAGAAAGCATACAGCGAATGTTATTTTTATTTTTGATATCATCGTTTAATAATAATTCTATACAGTCCGTTCTTTGTGTATTATTTGTGTTTGTTATTATTCTCCCATTCCTTCCCCAAATCCTGTTTAGAATACCGGCTACCTCCATAGGATAAGGTACTTTTGCGTCAAGAAATACAATCTCTCCCTTTACTTTGCCCCATCCTCTTATAGACAAATCCGGTATGTTCTGTCCCGCAGATTGCCACTCGTTTGCTGCTTTTTCCAGCTTATCGGCACTTATATTGCGATTATAAATAACCTTGGTACGAGCTCTATCCATCTTTTTTAGTGCAAATACTCTTATTTCAATATCGGACATTGAAGTACCGACTGCATGCAGGCAGTCTATAACTTTTTTGGCTATAGCCTTAAATATATATTCGTTATTACCCCTTATAAACATAGCGACGCTCTGAATTTTATCAAATAATTCTGTAGGATATGCAAAAAGGATCTCCTTTTCGCCCATATAATTCCAAGTATGTCCCTTATATTCCGGTTGTGAAAGCGTTTCAAGTGCAACCTTGGCAATCCTTCGGCTTTCTTTCCCGATAATAAAAGAATCAGAATCAGCTTTTCCATAGCGGAATTGGCAGGGAGATTCTTTTACCATCGAGCGCAATATAACGTTTGCCAGTGCACCGACACGGGCGCTTGGCAGTTTCTCGCTAATACATATAGCATCGTTGCCGTAAGCGTCCTTACCATTTGATATTGACATTTCTGTATTTGCAGCACTTGATGAAAGCAATCTTTCGTTTATCCATTTCATTGTTTTTGTGTTTGCGACGGGATAATCACTCTCTCCGTAGTCTTCAATATCCAATATCACAGAAACACTTGGAATGGTATCTTTTATTTGCGATGAAAGTCCGATCAATGGCGAAAAACGCAGCCAATCGTCGTGTGTGTTTATTAAACTGACAGCTTTATGAAATACTGTTTCCCTAAAAAATGGAATATTAACGTCAACTAACCGTCCATGCAATTTTTCAAAACTTGCATTTTCACCGGATGGTTCACCCAGAGCAGTCCATAGTTCAGAGGCTGTTCTTATTAAGCACTTATTAAGTTTCTGAATCACCTTATCTGTGTTGTCCTTTTGTATTGCGATTACTTCTGAGGCAGAAGCGTATTCTAATAAAAATTTTTTAACTTTGTGTGGGTCGAAGTGGTTCTTAAAATCTGATGCTATACGTTTAGCGCGTCGCGTTGTATTAAGATTGTCTATCGTATCTAATGCTTCAGGATCATTTTTTCGAATATATTCATATTCTATATTTTCTAATAAGATTAATATGTAAGGAGGAAGATTAAAAAAGGGAAAAGAGGCACCATTATCTGTCTCATACTTCAGCAATCCCAAAACCTGCTCCTGAAGCAGTGTCTCAATAGAAACAATCATATCCGGTCCGTCACCGAGGCATAATTTATATGCCGGTTGTTTGGTAGTGACATTAGGCAGTGGTTTTAGCCGAGGGTCGCTGTCATTAAGCAGGAATCCTTCTAAAGATGGAGTGTCTCCCGCCTGATAAAGTTCATTCAGCATCAAGATCACCTGCTTTGTCGGGAAAAGTCAGCACCCCGTTTTTTATCTCTACATTTTGGAGATAAGAAAAATTTGGAGAAGAATTATAGCCGTCAGAAAAAACATCATAAAGCATACTGGGAATGACTTGGTGTATTTCACTGCACACCTCTGTCTCTTTTATACATGCGCCAAAATAACTTGGAACAAATTCTTTCAATCCCAAAAACGGAATTGATTGCAGCTGACCTCTTGCGATTCTTCTCTCAAAAATCGACTTATAAGCGTGCCCAGGTGATGTTGTTCTGCTGTCCCATTGTTTGGCTCTTTCCGGCATCAAATCTCTTCTGCCTCGCATAGGTTTCACACACGCATATAATTTGTAGCATACATCAACTAACACAGTACTCATCATCTGATAACTGCTGCCATTTGATACTAATTCGGATTTTCTGAGAGGCCCCCCATAGTTTGTTATGTAATTTTCGTATCTCAAAGGTGCACATATCTCAACTGTGGTAGGAATGATCTCTATTGCCGGACCCCAGAGCACGGAAGAGAAAATTCCCTTAACGGCGGAAAAAGTCGGGGCGGGGTAACTTACAGGACAGTCTCCCGTATCAGGTCGTGTCCAGCAAGCATAGTGTCCCGTAATCTGGCATGAAACATGGTAACTCTCCAAAATAGCACCACCTTTCAAATTTACAAAACAAACTAAGACCAATAAAGACAAGTTAGTACATTTCAACACATTTGTCAAGCAGCTTCATATCTCTTCCTTCGTTATAACGTAAACGGCACATGTGTCCCATGTGCCGCTGCCATCTTTTTTTTACCAAACAAACTAAGTTTCAATCCACACGCAGAAAGAAGATACTTCCACGTGACAACTACGTATTATTCGAGGTTATTATAATATACGCGGCTAGTATTCGTACAGTAAAATCGAGTTAGGTTAAGGTTGTTGTCTTTTTGACCCGACTTTTACACCAGACCAAGAGCACTCATCTCTAACCCATTGCCACGACCGTTTTTTTCTCTTCGTCTAAGCACTTTGCTCTGTTATGCTATTTCCTGACTTTTGGTAGTTTTATTATGCACTATACAGTCCCCACGTGTGTGTGAAACACTTATGTCGTTGCCGGATGCAGGCGTAGAAGCACTTGAGTATGCTTGTATGAATGAAAAGAATATATACGCGCAGCTTGTTTACCCTAACGGTTCTAAGCTGAGTTGTTGGACGGCTAAAATAACCTGACCACTTTGGGGGTTTGTTTATACCCCCAGGCGTGAGCGTAATGTTTCCTGAAGAGCTTGAGAAAAGTTAATTCCCGCGGCCACGGCTCTATCGTTCAGCCACGATGGAATTGTAAGGGTTTTTTTAACAGGCTTTTCAAAGTGTTTTTTTGCATATTCTTCGACATCAACAGTTACCATGTTAACGAAATACTCCGATGATGCTATCTCTAGTTCTTGTAAGATGTCAACGGCATTGATTTTATTTAAGGCAGATGGAGCAGGTGTTTTATCTCCATCAATTTTGCAGGAATAGAGATATCCCGCAAGGCAGTCAATAGCCATAGCAAACGCGTCATCAAGAGTTTCCCCGCAGGTGGCAAGATAATTTAGGTCTGGGAATATTACCGAGTAACCATTATCTTCTTTGATAAAACAAGCCGGATAGGCTGACAACATAATCATTACCTCCTTTGAGATTGCTGGGCTTATTTCAGTCCCACGTGCGTGGGGAATACCGTACATACAGAGCCGCAACACCTACAGAAGCCGGTTCATCCCCACGTGTGTGGGGAATACTCACGGTAATTATCGTCGAGCCGCATAAAACGCTTTGCATTGAGGAACACGGGCATGAGCTTCCAGCCGTACTCCTGCGCGGATTTCTTGCTGGACGTAAAGAAAAAAGCTGTTTCTCTTGAACCAAGCTTATCTTTTCTGAACTCGTTAAAATCTTCTCCCGTGCCATGATAAACAACCAACGGCTCGCCGTTCTCGTCAACTACCTGAGACGTACTGCTCTTGACATCTTTCAGCCAGTTTGCTATCTTTTTATCAAAGAAGCCAGTAGGTTTGGTGTCGCCGGAGTCTAATCCGGAGGAGACAGCCAAAGTGCTGGTTTCATTTATATCTGACTGACTGTATATGGTTCATCCCCACGTGTGTGGGGAATACTCTGTTCATGAGGTGCAGGCTTGAAATAACAGCGGTTCATCCCCACGTGTGTGGGGAATACTCCTCCGAACCGCGTGGCAGGGTTCCGGCCGGCGGTTCATCCCCACGTGTGTGGGGAATACATGTCCATCTTGCGGCAAGGATACGCCAATAACGGTTCATCCCCACGTGTGTGGGGAATACGAGCCTGAAGTAAAAGAAGATGCCGACTATATCGGTTCATCCCCACGTGTGTGGGGAATACTCTATTTTACTTAGTCACTAATTAGAATGTTGAATTATTTTGTTGCTTTTGCTTTGCTTCTTTGGCATTAGAGGTTCCTGTAGCGGCCCATGAGTATTATGTCTGTAAGACGGCCGTCTTTTACGGACGCATATTTTTCTACGCCTTCTTTTTCAAATCCTAGTTTTTCGTATAGATGTATTGCTCGTTCATTTTCGGCGTCTACTTCCAGTTCTACCCGTTTCAGGAGCAGCCATTTGTCCGCAAGTTCAAGGAGATGTGTCAGCAGGTCTTTGCCTATTCCTGCATTTTGGTAGTCGGCGTGTACGATGAGGCTTATGTCA
Source organism: uncultured Synergistaceae bacterium (assembly GCA_964496275.1). Taxonomy (GTDB): domain Bacteria; phylum Synergistota; class Synergistia; order Synergistales; family Synergistaceae; genus CAZBYL01. The sequence goes on from CAZBYL010000031.1 coordinate 13,845, forward strand.
GCGCAGTGGCGCACTCTGTGTTTTGATGCTACATGCAGACCTCCGAGGGCTATTACTTTCGGCGTTCCGTCTTTGCATATTTCGGCGACGAGCATGTGGTCGTTTGTTCCGAATGATTTCATTACAGCCTCCGTGTGGGAGAGGGGTTCTGAGAATAGTGTCGGGATTGTTTCCATAACTCCGCGCATTGAGCGGATTTCGTTTATGTCGCGCAGGTCGGAGGGTTCGAGCGCTCTTATTTTGTACTGTAACGTCATTTGCCGAGCACATCCTTCCATTCCTGTTCTTTAAATCCGGTAAGGACAAAGTTTTCTCCAACGAGCAGCGGGCGTTTTACAAGCATCCCGTCTGCGGCCAGAAGTTTAAGCTGTTCGTCTTCCGTCATGTCGGGGAGTTTTTTTGAGAGTTCAAGTTCTTTGTATTTCATGCCGCTTGTGTTAAAGAATTTTTTGAGCGGAAGTCCGCTTTTTTCGTGCCATGTTTTAAGTTCGGCAGCGGCGGGGTTGTCGATTTTTATGTCTCGGAAATCGTAGGTAATTTCGTTTGAATCAAGCCATGCACGGGCTTTTTTGCATGTCCCTCATGTTGGGTAGCAGATAAACAGCATGGAGCATCCCCCTTTTATTTTTTTGACAGTTTTGCCGCTTTTTATGGAGCGGCTGTTTGTTTGATTATATCATTAAGAACAATGCGAAGGGATCCTTTACGGATGCTCTTCGCATTGTCTGTGTCGTTTTTTGTTGTTGTCGGGGCGTTAGTGGCAGGAGTGTCCTCCGCAGCCGTGGCACGGGCCTTCGTGTTCTTCGTGGCTGTGTGAACTGTGGTCGCATTCCGCGCTTGGGTCATCTGTTATTTTGCCTGCGAGGTAGCCTTTTACAGCCTCTTCTATGCTGCCGCTTACTCCGGATACGAGTTCTATTCCCGCTTCTGCAAGGACGTTTTTCGCTCCGCCTCCGATTCCGCCGCAGATGAGGAGGTCTGCGCCGTTTTCTTTTAGGAACCCGCCCAGCGCCGAGTGTCCGCTGCCTTCGGCGTCTATTGTTTTGTGTCCGCTTATTTTCCCGTCTTTTATCTCATAGAGCTCAAAGAATCTTGTGTGCCCGAAGTGTTGGAATATTGTTCCGTCTTCGTCAGCGGCGATGGCTATGCGCATGTTTTTCTTTTCTCCTCCTATTTCTTCGAGCATGTCCGCAACGGGGGTTGTCCATTCCGCGCGGCATTTTTCTATTTCACCCGCATCGCACATTTGCGCAATCGCAGGGTCAACGGGTATTTTTGCAAGGACTCTGAGTTTATGTTTTGCCGCGGCTTCATCAACGCGGCTGTCGCCGAATAGTTTTATTTCTTTTCCGCAGTCGGGGCAGATGACGCAGCTCATGTTTTCTACTATTCCCAAGATTGGGATGTTCATTTGCTCCGCCATGTTGACAGCCTTTTCAACTATCATTGATACGAGTTCCTGCGGCGAGGTTACTATGATGATTCCGTCGAGGGGAAGTGACTGGAATACAGTGAGGGGCACGTCGCCTGTTCCGGGAGGCATATCTACGAACATGTATTCTGTTCCGCTCCATATTACGTTGCTCCAGAACTGTTTTACGATGTCTGCTATGGCAGGGCCGCGCCATATTACCGGCGCTGTCGTGTCCTCAAGCAGAAGGTTTACCGACATGACGTCTGTCCCGCCTTTTGTTGTGACCGGAAGGATTCCGTTTTCATTGGCCTTTGCCTTGACGTTAAGCCCGAAGGCTTTGGGAATGGATGGGCCGGTGATGTCTGCGTCCAAGATTGCCGTTTGATATCCGCGTCTTTGCATTTCACAGGCGAGCATTGAGGTTACAAGAGATTTTCCGACTCCGCCTTTGCCGCTTACGACTCCGATTACTTTTTCAACAGAGCTTAATGGGTTGAGATCGACTCTAAAGCTGCGTGATTCGCAATCTTCGCCGCAGCTTCCGCACTCATGTGTGCAGCTTTCACTTTCGCTCATACTTCTGCATCTCCTTTTGTTTGATTGGTATTTTCATTGCGGAAACGGCAGCGGCTGCACCTTCGTGCGCCTTGGCATGCCATGTCCGCTATTTCGTAGTTGCCTCCGCTTATGAATATTCCTTTGCCGCAACACAGCGCTTCTGCTACTTTTTTGTGCGCAGAGTAGAGGATTCGCTGAAATGTTCCTCTTGAGATGTTCATCATTGCCGCTGCGCTGTCCTGTTCCATCGACTCCAAGTCGCAGAGCCTTATGCTTTCAAGCTCTTCTACGGAGAGAAGGATGGTTTCTTCATTGCCGCTGTCAGGGGTGAAACGGATATTTTCCGGTTCACAGCAAACTTTGCGGCATTTCATAACTCTTGGCATCTCTCTTCCTCCGTCTAAGTATGTTATGTGCATACGCACACTGATAATATAATGTGCGTATGCACATTAGTCAAGTGTAAATAATTTAATTCTCAATCGCAAAAAAAAAAGGGCAAAGACATCTGTCTCTGCCCCTTGCTGCTATTTTGTGATTATTGGGTTTCGTTATTCCGCGACTCCGACTATTATGTGGGACGCTTTGATGAGCGCTGTTACGGGTTTGCCGGGCTCGAGTCCGAGCTTTTTTTCGCTCTCGCATGTGACAATGGCGACAAGTTCTTCATCACCGGCGAGTTTTACTGTTATTTCGCTGTTTACCGCTCCTGATTTTACCTGCGCGACTGTTCCTTTCAGCGTGTTGCGTGCCGAAAGTTTGATGCCGTCAAGGTCTGTGGCTAAGATAACCCAGGAAGCTTTTACGAGGGCTATAGCTTCTTTTCCCTCGGCAAGTCCGAGCGTGTTTGTGCTTGCCGCCGTGATTATGGCCGTAAGTTCTGTGCCGCCGGCCAGTTTTATCACTATTTCGTCGTTGACTGCGCCCTTTTTCACGGATACTACTTTGCCGCAGAACTTGTTTCTTGAGCTTGTAAGCATTTGCCATTCCTCCAATGTACAATTATTACTGTATATTTTATCCATTGGGGAAAAAATATCCAGAGCAAAGGGCGTATTTTATGTATTTATACCTTGTGTCTGTTTGTGTTTAGGGGATATTTTATGGACATATTGTTTTGAAAAGAGGTTTGTTTATGATTATAGATTTTCATACTCATGTGTTTCCCGATGATTTTGCCGACCATGCCATGTCCGTGCTTTCCGAGAATGCCGGAGTGTCTTATGATGCGTCCGCGAAAGCGGATTCTCTGCTCTCTGTTATGGATTCCTGCGGCATTGATAAATCCGTTGTGCTGCATGTCGTAACAAAGGAGAGCCAGCATTCAAATGTTTTGAAGTTTGCAAAGGAGATAGATTCCGAACGGCTCATCTCTTTTTCGTCTGTTATGCCTGATTCCGTCCATGCCCTTGAGTATATTTGGTACGCATCGGACGAGGGGCTGCGCGGGCTTAAGTTCCACCCTGCATTGCAGAGGATGCGGCCCGATGATGAAAAGTATTTCCCGATATATGACCTTGCCCGCGCGCTTAACCTTATCGTGACTTTCCATGCGGGATGGGACCCTTCTTATCCCGATGAGGTGATGGCTTCTCCTGAGTCTATCGTCACTGTCGCGAAGAATTTCCCGGGGCTTAGGATTGTTGCGGCACACTTGGGAGGACTTCGTTTGGCGCGTGATGTTTTTGATAATGCGGCCGGGAAGGCCGATATTTACATGGATACGGCATATTGCGACGATGCTTGGCTGGATAGGGGGCTTATGACGGATATTATCAGAAAGCACGGGGCTGATCGTATTCTTTTCGGAAGTGATTATCCGTGGTACTTGCCGTCGCGTGAGATGGAGCTCGTCCGCTCTCTTGATATTTCGGAAAACGAGAAGAGTATGATTCTGGGCGGGAACGCCGAGCGGCTGCTTTTTTCATAGAGCGAGTTCTTTTCACAGGCAACAATCAAGCCGCCTGTTTCGGCGGCTTGATTGTTGCTTTTGGGTTTATACCTTTGTTGTTCGCGATGCGTTGAGTATTGCCAGCAGAGCGACTCCTACGTCCGCAAATACCGCTTCCCAAAGCCCCGCTATTCCGGCTGCTCCCAGAGCCATGAAAACTGCCTTGACTCCGAGAGATGCCGCTATGTTTTGCCATACTACTGTGCGCGTTTTTTTTGCTATTTTGATAAGGTCCGAGCACTTTGCAGGCGAGTCGTCGAGTATGACGGCGTCTGCTGCTTCCACTGCCGCATGAGATCCGATACCGCCCATAGCAATGCCTATTCCGGATGCGATGAGCACAGGCGCGTCGTTTATCCCGTCTCCAACGAACATGGTTTTAGATGTGTCGTTCTCCGAGAGACGGTTTAGAGCTTCTATTTTACCGTCCGGCAGCAGTTCCGCCTCGTATGCGTCAAAGTGCAGTTCTTTAGCCGTGTAGCCGACCTCGCTCTGCCTGTCTCCCGAGAGTATGCAGAGCTTTGTCATTCCCAGGGAGCGCAGTTTAGGTTCTATTTCAAAAGCTTCTTTTTTGATTACGTCGGATAGAATTATGCAGCCCATGTATTTCCCGTCTTTCATGACATGTACCGAAGCGCCGTGGTCGGGAACGTCCATCGGAGCCGCGCCCAGTTCTTTGATAAGAGATGCGCTGCCTGCCGCCGCTGTTGCGCCGCTGTCCTTGTAGAGTATCCCTTTTCCTGGAATCTGGGTTATCACGGCATCCTCTTTTGGCTTGATGTGACCAAGCTCTGCCGATATGGATTTGGCTATGGGATGGGTTGACGCAGATTCCGCAAGCGCTGCTGCATGGAGCAGCTCGTCTTTCGTTACCCCCTCCGCAGTAAGCGTTTGAGCTATTTTAAACACGCCTTCCGTAAGTGTGCCTGTTTTGTCAAATACGGCTGTCGTGATATTTTTCTGTGAATCGAATACGTAGGAGCCTTTCACAAGTATACCCCTTTGAGACGCAGCCCCTATTCCTCCGAAGTATCCGAGAGGTATGGATATCACAAGTGCGCATGGGCAGGATATTACAAGCAGCACCAGCCCTCTGTACAGGGATTCCTTAAACGGCGCAAGTCCGATTATCGGGGGGATAACCGCCACAAGTGCAGCCAAAGCAAATACGGCAGGAGTATAGCCCCTTGCAAATTTTGTTATGAATCTTTCCGTAGGCGATTTTTTCTCAGCGGCGTTTTGTACCATGTCGAGTATTCTTTGGATTGTAGAGTCTTTGAAGGCGCCGGATGCCTCGACCATTATCATTCCGTCTGCCGCTATGGTTCCGCTGCTTATATTGCTTCCTTTGGCGGCTCTTCTGGGCAGCGATTCTCCAGTTATCGGCGACGTGTCGATGTATGATTCTCCGCCGACTACGATTCCGTCTATAGGAATCTGCTCTCCTGGAAGCACCTGTATGATGTCCCCCTTTTTGATGCTGCCGGGAGATATTTTTGTTATTTGCTCTCCCGTACAAAGTCTTGCGTATGTGGGTTTTTGCGCTAACAGTGAACTTATTGAAGTGCGTGCGTTATGCGACGCTTTTTCCTGAAAAGCCTCTCCGAGGCGGTAGAAGATCATGACCCCCGCTGCTTCGGATGCCGCGCCGACAGCTATGGCGGCAAGTGAGGCAAAGCCCATGAGTGTAAATTCGTTGAATAGGTCTCCGTCTTTCAGCGAGTAAAACATTTCTTTGAATACGGAGAATCCCGCGGCTATGCAGATCAGTATGTACGTATAGAATGTGAGCTTGCTGTCAGGCTGTGCCGTATGTTCGAAGATGAGTGTGAGAGCGAATATCGCGCCTATTGCGCCAAGGAAGGTTATCTCTTTTTTGAATGATGTCCCGTCATCGCCGTTTTCGGACAGTATGCCGGATGCAGAGCAGCACGAGCACCTGTGCGAAGGTTGGTCGCCGTCGTCGTTTTCTCCCGCGTGTTCCTTTTCCTGTGTATCATGTCCGCCGCAGCCGCAGCCGCATTCTGCCGGTTTTGCAGCCGCTTCCGTGCCGCATGACGAGCAGCATTTGCTCCCGGCCGTAATGACATGGTTATGCCCGTGAGAGTGTCCGTGTTCCTTTTCACAGCAGCAGTGCCCATGTTCATGTTCGTGGTTGTGTCCTGTCATGTTCCGTATCCTCCCTTGATAAGGGCGGGAATTTATCCCGCCCCTGATTTTTATATTTTGTTTAGGCAAGTTCTATTGTGTCGCCTGTTTTAACTTTTCCGCCCTTTATCACTTTGGTGAAGATTCCTTTTTTCGGCATAATACACTCGCCGGTCTGTTTGAATACTTCACAGCCCGAATGACACTCCTTGCCTATCTGAGAGACTTCAAGAAGTGTTTCTCCGACCTTCAGTCTGTCGCCTATCCTAAGAGCGCTGAGGTCGTAACCCTCGGTAGTCAGATTTTCGGCAAAGCTTCCGGGAACGAGCGTAGGAAGCTTTACCATCATTGTTTTTATGTCTTCCATAGAAATGAGGCTCACCTGTCTGTGCATGAAGCCCGCGTGAGCGTCTCCCTCAAGTCCTATTCCCTCTATGAGAATTCCTTCGCCGATATCCTTTTTTATCATGCCCTTTTCAGGCGCGGAGCACACCGCGACTATTTTGCCCTTCATTGTGGCAGCCTCCGCGCTATTCCGCTGCGCGATGGTCTTCGCTGACGTACGCTTCTTCCTCTTCTTCGTGCTGAGGCTCGCTGCCGCCGCACCCGCCGCCGCAGCTTCCGCTGCATGACATGCAGGTTGATGGGACTTTTATTCCTGCGGGCACTTTGCCGGTTTTACGGAAGAAGTAATCCGCAACGGCAGCTTCGATTCCCTCCTGTGCAAGGAGCGAGCAGTGCAGTTTTGCGGGGGGGAGTCCGCCGAGGGCTTCCGCGACATCCTTATTGTTTATTTTCATTGCCTCCGAAATTGTTTTTCCCTTTGCCATTTCCGTAACCATAGAACTTGTTGCGATTGCAGCGGCGCATCCGAAGGTTTCAAACTTTATATCCTGAATTACTTCATTGTCGTCTATTTTGAGATATATTTTCATTACGTCTCCGCACTTCGGGTTGCCGACTTCTCCGATCGCGTTTGCGTCCTCAAGGCGTCCTGCGTTGCGGGGGTGCATGAAATAGTCCACTACTTTTTCGTTATACATTTATCAACATCTCCTTGTATGGAAGTCCTGTTTTTTTACTTTTTATTGTAGAAGGGGGACATTGCGCGCAATCTTTCCACGATGGGGGGAAACTGCTCTATGACGTAATCAATGTCCTCGTCAGTAATGTCTTTGCTGAGTGTCAGTCTCACAGAACCGTGAGCCGTCGCATGGTCAAGCCCTGTAGCGAGAAGAACGTAGCTCGGTTCAAGGCTCCCCGATGTGCAGGCCGAACCGCTTGACACCCCTATGCCCATCGCGTCCATCAGAAGAAGCATACCTTCTCCTTCAATGTATTTGATGCAGAGGCTTGCGTGGTAGGGAAGGCGTTCTGTTCTGTGCCCCGTAAGCGTACTTTCCGGAATTCTTTCAAGAAGGCCGTCTATCAGCTTGTCGCGCAGCCGTCTTTCGTTGTCGATTTCTCCGTTTACAAGGCGGTCTGCCGCAAGTTCCGCAGCCATGCCGAAACCGACAAGCCCCGCTGTATTCTCCGTACCGGAGCGAAGTCCGAATTCCTGTCCGCCTCCGTGAATCACGGGCGTGAGTTTAAGCCCCTTGCGCACGTAGAGAGCTCCTACACCTTTGGGTCCGTACATTTTGTGAGCGGCCATTGTCATAAGGTCTATGGGAAGCTTTGCCATGTCAATCTTTATGTGTCCCGTGGCCTGTACTCCGTCGGTGTGGAAGAGAATCCCATGTTTTCTGCAAATCTCTCCGAGTTCGGCTACCGGTTCTATCGTGCCTATCTCGTTGTTCGCAAACATTATCGATGTCAGGAATGTATCGGGGCGAATCGCCGCTTCGAGATCCTTCGGGTCTACCATTCCATACTTGTCTACGGGAAGGAACGTGTAGTCATATCCCATCTTTCCGAGCCATCTGACAGTGTCGTGCAGGGCGTGATGTTCTATTGCACTCGTGATAATGTGCCCGCCCTTTTCCTTCCTTGCCCAAGTTGCTCCCTTTATCGCAAGGTTGTCCGCCTCGCTTCCGCCGCCTGTGAAGATAATATCCTTCGGCTGAGCTCCAATGAGCTCCGCAACCTGCGAGCGGGCCTTATCAACAGCTTCTCTCGCGTCGCGTCCCCATTCGTGAAGGCTGTTGGGGTTGCCGTACTTTTCCGAGAAAAAGGGATACATTGCCTCGAGAACTTTTTTATCGACCTTCGTTGTGGCCGAGTTGTCCAGATAAACTTTGCGTGGTGCCATAACAAGTCACCTCTTAATTTTGAATAGATTCTTTATTTTTTTCTGCCGCAGCTGCATTGGGGCTGTCGGCAGGAGCACTCTGTCTGATCCGCCAAATCCTGGAACGTTGTACCGTCGTATACCGCTTCCAGCGCCATTCTTGCCTTGTCCCACAGAGGGCGGAAAACGCAGTCGTTGTGAAAATCACACTCGTCTACGATTCTCGTGGTGCATTCGACAGGTCCCAGCGGACCTTGAATGAAGCGTATCACTTCGCCTACTGTGATCGAATCCGCAGGGCGAAGTAAAAAATATCCGCCGTCCTTGCCCCTCTGTGAATCTACGAATCCTGCGCTTTTCAGGTTGTTCAGGATATTTTCAAGAAACCGCACCGGTATGCCCTGAGCCTCCGCTATTGTCCCGATCTTGCAGGGGCCTTCGTTTCTGCGGCATGCCAATTCAAAAATAGCTCTCAGCGCGTATTGACACTTTTGGTTAATCGCCATGTTCCTCACCATCCCTACTGACTTAGTGTAGATTACTCTTCGCAATAATAGTTGTCAATAGTTTTTTTACAAAGATTGCGCTTATAAGGGTGGGGAGAATTGCTTATTTAGGCTATACTGTCGCGGGATATCTTTGAAAGGGTGTTTGAAAGTGAAATCTCCTCTTGATGTGCTGAAAAATGTATTTGGCTATCCTGCCTTTCGCAAAGGGCAGGAAGAGATAATAAAAAATATAATTGATGGGCGCGACGCTCTTGCGATAATGCCGACAGGTGCGGGCAAGTCTCTCTGTTACCAGATTCCAGCCATTGTCGGAGGCGGCACTGCCGTTGTAATCTCTCCGCTCATTTCGCTTATGAAGGATCAGGTGGACGCCCTTCTGCAAAGCGGGGTACGCGCCGCTTCCATTAACAGTTCTATGGATTGGAGCGAGGTCGTTTCAATTTTAGCCGATGTAAGACGCGGCAATTTGTCACTCCTGTACATCGCCCCCGAAAGGCTTGAAGGAGAGGGTTTCCTGGAGTTCTTCCGCGATATAGAGCCATCTCTCATAGTTGTAGACGAAGCGCACTGCGTTTCGCAATGGGGACATGACTTTCGCCCGTCATACCTGAATATTGCTCCGGCTGTTGCCTCCCTCGCCAAGCGTCCCGCCGTCGCCGCCTTTACTGCTACGGCTACGCCGGAGGTTCGCGATGATATAAACAGTAAGCTCGCTCTCTGTGACCCGTTTGTGATAACGACGGGATTTGACAGGGAAAATTTATTTTTCCAAGTCGAGCACCCTGCGGATAAAAATGAGTTTATGACGGAATACGTGAAAAAGAATAAGGACTCTTCGGGAATAATATACTGCTCCACTCGCAAGACCGTTGAATCTGTCTGCTCAAAACTTTGCGCAAGCGGTATAAAGGCCGTACGGTACCACGCAGGGCTCACCGACGAAGAGAGGCGCTGTAATCAAGAATCCTTTATCTATGACAGGTCGGAGGTTATGGTTGCCACAAATGCTTTCGGCATGGGGATAGACAAGTCAAATGTCCGCTATGTGCTGCACTATAACATGCCGTCGAATATGGACGCATACTATCAGGAGGCGGGGCGTGCAGGCAGAGACGGTCTTCCCGCCGAGTGTGTGCTGCTCTTCGGAACAAAGGATATAATGACGGCGCGTTTTTTCATCGCTCAAAGCGAAGACAGAGAATCCAAGGAATCCGGGTATAAAAAACTGCACTCTATGGTGGACTACTGCAATACGGGAGACTGTTTGCGCTCGTACATTCTGAACTATTTCGGAGAAACGGACGCGCCCGCTCAATGCGCCAACTGCGGAAGCTGCGTGTCTGCGGCTGAAAGCGAAGATGTCACTACACAGGCGAAGATGATTTTATCCTGCGTATACAGAATGGCTGAAAAAAGTTTCGGAAGAAAGTTCGGGAGCGCCATGCTTACCGATGTGATAAGAGGATCTTCAAGAGCACAGGTGAAAGCTCTGGGATTTGACGGGATATCCACCTATGGTCTGCTTAAGGAAAAAAGCGCAGATTATGTGCGCTCCGTCATAAACTTTCTTGTAGCGCAATCGTACCTTCAAATGGATGAAGGAGAATTCCCGGTGCTCTCTTTTACGGAAAAGACGATGCCCTTTCTCAAAGGCGACGCGAAGCTTACTATGAGGAAGGTTGAAGAGCGTAAAGAAAAGAAAGAGAAAGTACGCAAACAGCGCCATGAGACGACGCAGAACGAAGAGCTGTTTGAGATACTGCGCACACTCAGGCGTGAGATATCGAAGGAAGAAAACGTCCCGCCCTATGTCGTATTCTCCGACAAGACACTCTCGGCTATGTGCGAAATGCTTCCTTGCTGCGAAGAAGATTTTCTGGAGGTTCCGGGCGTCGGCGAAACAAAACTGGAACGCTACGGCGATGCCTTTATAGACGCGATAAAAAACTGGCGGGATTTGGACGGGAAATAGCCCAGTTTCCTACAGTGCACGGCTCAGGCTCTGAACTAAGTTCTCATGATAAATTCTCTGATACGAAAGAAGCGGAAAACTCAAACGTGAGTATTCCGCTTCTGTTTTTCTAAGGCTTCTTTTTTTTTGATTCCAATGACTGTATCTCTTCCATTGTAGACTGTTTATAATTCTGCGGCTTTGCAAAAAGTGAGGGGTTCTGCGGTCCCAGTTTGAGTTTTGTGAACTCGGATGTGGATTCTCCCTGTACGGATGCTGTCTTAATCGGGAAAGGGAATCCGCTTCTGTACCATTCGTAATACTCAAAACGGCGGGCCTCAGCCTCTTTTGCGTTTTTATCCTTTGCTTTGAGCGCCGGCAGCTTTATCGACACCAAGAATTTTTTGAGCCTATAACTGTCGACTTCCTCATACGCTATGAACTTGCGGGTCATATCTCCAAAAGCGCCTTCTTCCGCTTCAGGAGGGTCCGCGGGCTGTGAGTCGGGGCATTCCTCTTCAACGTACTTCTTATAATCGGGGAAAATTATCCATGCGACTTTTTTATCGTAGCGCGTAATTATTATCTCGCGTCCGTTCTTTATCTCGTAGCGGCTCATGCCGTGCGCAACATAAATTTTGTTGGTCTCTGTTTTCCCCGAGTCGTTCTCGACAACCGATGCGCTGAACTCGGTCAGCTTTTCTTCCGCGTAAGCAGCATGGGAGAAAAAGAGGGAGAGAACAAGGGCGGACACTGCCAAAAATCGTCTCATCGAATCATCCTTTCTCAAACGTGTTTTCAATTATACACTAAAGCCCCACACCGATGGCTTCGCCAAATACCTAAGGCAGTCTAAGTGATTTTTAGGCTTTGCTTTATGTCTTTCTATGTGCAAAAATGCAAAAAATCTTTCTTAAATTGCCTTATATTTGCCGGTGAATTTATAGTACACTATCAATACTTGGTAAAAATATCTTACCGTTATTACATATATCAATTAAAGGAGCGATGTTTATGTTAGCCGAAAAGCTTATAGACCTTAGGGGTAAAGTTGCGGTTATAACAGGCGGAGCAGGCGGAATAGGGCGCGGGTCTGCGGAAATGCTGGCAAGTGCGGGAGCCGATATAGCTCTTTTGGACATAAAAGAAGGTTTAGCCGCAGGCTAAACCTTCTTTGTCTTGATATACAGTTTGTTTGTGATGCTTAGAACGCGGGGACGATTCCCTTGGGTACGAGAACCTTATTTATGTACTCCTTGACTTCCTTTGAGTTTGCGGCCTTTACGAGAGCTTTTATCTCAGGCTTGTTTTTATCTTCATCGCGGACCGCTACCACGTTTGCGTATGGGGAATCCTTGCCTTCAATCACTATGGCGTCTTTTGCGGGGATAAGTTTCGCTTCAACAGCAAAGTTCGTGTTGATAACGGCTGCGTCTACATCCTGCAATGTGCGGGGAAGCTGTGCCGCATCAAGTTCGTGGATTTTGATGTTCTTGGGGTTTGATGTGATGTCCTTCGCGGTAACAAGTTCTCCCGCCTTTACCTTGACGAGTCCGGCTTTTTCGAGAAGGCGGAGAGCTCTTGCGCAGTTTGTCGCATCATTGGGGATTGCGACCTGCGCTCCCTTTTTGAGCTCGCTGACCTTCTTTATCTTCTGTGAGTAGAGTCCCAGAGGCTCAATGTGGACTTTTGCCACCCATGTAAGTTTGAACCCTTTTTCTTTGCATGTGTTCTCAAGATAGGGAACGTGCTGGAAGAAGTTTGCGTTGAGACTCTTTTCCGCGAGAGCCGTGTTGGGTGTGACGTAGTCCGTAAATTCTTTGATTACGAGGTCATATCCCTGTTTTGCAAGGAGGTCTTTTACGACAACCATAATATCCTTGTGCGGGAACGGTGTAACTCCGACAGTGATTGTCTTGTTGGCGGCGAATGCCGATGTGGCGACAGTGAGCGCGAGAAGTATTGCAAGCAGAACTTTTTTCATTTTTCCTTATCTCCCTTTTTAAAATTGAGGCGAAGCCCCTGTTTTTTTAATTCCCTTTGAAGAAACATTGACACACATACCGCAAATATCGTTAATAGACCCCACCTCCTCAAATATTATTTAATTTATCTTATTTTTTCATACACGATATTGCCCACGGTCTGTATCACCTGAACTATCGCAATGAGAATTGCAACGGAATACACCATTACGTCTGTCTGGAAGCGGTTGTATCCATACTTTATGGCGAGGTCTCCGAGTCCGCCTCCGCCTACGACTCCCGCCATTGCCGAATATCCGAGCAGATTTATAGCTACGACAGCCCAATTCAGAACTATAGAGGGCATAGCCTCCTTTATCATTACTCCGAACACGATCTGCCTTTCGCTTGCACCAAAGGAACGGGCCGCTTCTATAACGCCGGGGTCAACCTCAAGCAAACTGCCTTCCATTATTCTTGCCACAAACGGAGTTGCGGCTATAGTAAGCGGAACTATCGATGCTGTGCAGCCTATGGAAGTTCCGGCAATCAGCCTTGTGAGTGGAATTATGGCTATCATCAGAATGATAAACGGAAACGAGCGAAGAAGGTTTACCGTAATATCCAAAAACGTGTAAACCGCTTTATTGGGACGCAGCCCCTTTGAACCCGTCAATATCATTACGATTGCTATTCCGAAACCGAAAATTCCGGAAAAGAAGGTGGAGAGAGCCACCATATAAAGAGTCTCCCAAAGTGCGGCAATAAGTTCATTCGCCATCTTCCATTACCTCCCAAGCCATACCTTTTTTACCGAGCCATTCAACGACTCTGTCCAATTCCTTTGTCTCTATATTTATAATAAGAAAGCCCATGACCGTTTCCCTGTAACGCTCTATGCGTCCGCCGACAACGGAGAAATCGACGGCAAGCTCTCTTGCCATGTTCGTTATTATTGACTCATTTGCTATCTCACGCGGGAACATAAGCCTTATGTTTGTGCCGGATGGGATTACGGCATAATCGTCACGTATCAGCTTTCTCAGTTCCGGACCGGGAGCCAGGAAGAGTCTGTCCGTATCGCCTGATGCTACGATCTCCCCCTTATCCAAAATTATTACCTTGTTGCAAATCATCTTCACGACTTCCATCTGGTGGGTTACAACTATGATTGTGACTCCGAGTTTTTTGTTTATATCCATCAGCAGCTCGAGAATGGAAATCGTGGTCTTGGGGTCGAGCGCGGAAGTCGCTTCGTCGCACAGGAGAAGTCTCGGTTTCATAGCGAGAGCCCGGGCTATGCCGATTCTCTGTTTCTGCCCTCCGCTTAAATTTCTGACCTTCTCAAACTTTTTTTCCGTAAGACCCACAAGCTCAAGCAGCTCTTCCACGCGGGACGCGGCCTCTTTCTTGGGCACTCCCCAAACTTCAAGCGGGAACATAACATTTTCATAAACATTCTTTCTGTTCATGAGGTTGAAATTTTGGAAAATCATCCCCATATCCTTGCGCAGCCCTTTTAACTCTTCCGTTGAAAGCTCGGCAACCTCATGCCCCATAACCTTAACAGAGCCTTCCGAATAATCCTCAAGTCCGTTAAGACAACGAAGCAGAGTGGACTTACCGGCGCCTGAATGTCCGACAATACCAAATACATCTCCCTGTTCAACATTCATGGAAATATTGCGCAGTACCTGCAAATTGCCGTAATATTTCCCCAACCCTTCAATCTGAATCATTACGCACTTTCCTCTCTTGTAAAACCTGAAATTCTCAAAGCATAAAAAAAGAGGTCAAGCCAAATGGCTCGACCCCGTGATTTCGTGCAAACGACGCTTCTAGGCGTCCGCCAAATCAGGAGAGGAGCCTTCGGTGTACATGCACATCATCATGTTATTGGTGCTGAATAAATTAAGTGACTGAATCATATGCGGTTCCTCCTTCCCCGAAATGTGGGTGAAATTATAAGTAATTTTACTAAAAATGTCAACCCCGATGCCGTTAATTGCAAAACTGATGTTAATTGAAAAACTAAATCCGGCGCCAATCTCAGGGAGAGTAAGCAAAGCCGCTGCAGCCCGCACAGGGCATAGCGGGCAGACGGAAAAGGGGCAAAATCAGAGGCTGAATCGGGATTTAGCCTTTCTATCGTCTCCCCGCTATGCCTTGATCTGCACCCTTAAAAGTGGACATATAAAATAACAGATTTTCACTGTT